>CAZXWM010000016.1:0-1895 GCA_964644215.1 uncultured Phormidium sp. | reverse complement strand
CGAGGTCCGGTAAGGCTTTGGCAATGTTGGGACGGCGATCGGGCGATCCTAACACCAACAGATCGACATTTTCCTCTTCAGCAATGCGGCAAATTTCCGGGCCGGCTTTCCCTGAGGTGATGAGACTTTTGCTTTGTAAGCCGAGACGTTTGGCTTTCTCGCTGGCGGCTTTTAACACCGGATCATTTTCCGGGGCCACGTTCTTGTCGGGTGGGTTGACGTGAGTGAGCAGCAGTTTGGCATCTTTGAGATCTTTGACCCAAGATAAGGTGAGATCTAAGGACTCTTGAGCCGATTCAGAAGCATCGAGGGCCACCATCACTCGTTTGAGCCGTTTGACGTAAACCTCATCCTTGACGAGTAACATGGGGCGATCAGCTAATTGGAAAACATACTGACTGACGGAGTTCTCCAGAATCGAGACGAGACGACCCAGTCCCCGAGATCCCATAATGATCAAATCGGCGTTTTCCTCTTTAGCCACGTCACAGACGATGGTTTTGGGATCGCCTTGCTTGAGTCGAGGGTTGATCTTACTCGGATCAACTTTAAGAGATTTAACGGCTTGAGCCAAGACTCGTCCCCCTTCTTCGAGCTTGTCAGAGACCAAATCAGCGGAGACTTGAGGGGGGACCACATGAAGGACTGTAATTTCGGCTCGCTGAATCTCCGGAATATCCAGGAGTTGGTTGAGCATCTCTTCGCACAACCCCCGTCCGGCGACGGCAACAAGAATTCTTTCAATCATAATTTTGGTATCGGGTATTTACAACAAGTGATGCCAGGGTGTACCGTTCGGCTGCGGTGTCCCCAAAAGTCTGTAACGACACTACCATTAAGGATAAGCCCGTTGACCGGCACAAAATTTGTAGAAATGTAGCGTTTTGAAACGATTTGTGATGCGAAATTCAGAACATCTCCCGACTGGGGCCATCCAAAACCGCGTTGTGGCTGAAGATGGCTTATGGTTCGAGTACCCCGTGCGCGCCCATCCTCACCATACGGATTATGGTGGGGTGGTTTGGCATGGACAGTATATTGCTTGGATGGAGGAGGCCCGTATTGAATGTCTGCGATCGATTGGCATTGATTACGCGGACTTGGTGGCCCTCGGCTGTGAGTTGTTGGTGGTGGAGTTATCGACTCGCTATCACCGAGCGATGCGTCTAGGGGAAACGGCGATTGTGCGAACCTCGATGGAACCGGGGGCGGGTGTCCGCCTCAATTGGGATTACCAAATTGTGCCGATGGAGGGGGGAGATCCCTTTCTCAGTGCGCGTGTGACGTTGGTGACGGTCGATCGCGAGAAAGGCAAAATTATGCGCCGTCTCCCCCCGGTGTTGGATGAGGTCTTGGCCAAGTTGACCCAAACTTCCTAGGGCTGAATCTTAGCCAGTTTGGGCAGCAATTCCTGGAAGGCCAGACCCCGGTGGCTACAGGCTTTTTTGCGCTCAGGGGACATTTCGGCGAAGGTCTGCTGTTCAGCTTCGACCCAAAAGATGGGATCATAGCCAAAGCCGCCGTCTCCTTGGGGTTGATGTAGGATTTGTCCGGGACAGCAGCCTTGTACGTCCAAGACGATCGCCCCTTGGGGGTTGGCTAGGGCGATCGCGCAGATAAATTGGGCCTGGCGATCGCCACCCTCTCCGAGTTCCCCGAGAAGCCGTTGGATGCGATCGCCATCATTGGCCCCATAGCGAGCCGAATAGATGCCCGGACGACCATTGAGGGCAGCGACAGCGAGTCCTGAGTCGTCGGCGATCGCCCATTCTCCCGTCGCTTTAGCCACAGTAACCGCTTTCAGACGAGCGTTTTCAGCAAAGGTGGTCCCGGTTTCGTCAACCTCAAGAGCGGCGGGTTTCAACTGCAAATCCCAGTCCGTATCTTGAAGATAC
>CAZXWM010000015.1:0-23880 GCA_964644215.1 uncultured Phormidium sp. | reverse complement strand
CAGTGGGGTCAATGCCGAGCTTAACCCGTAGCGGGCGATCGCAGCGAGTGAGCAAAAGCTCCAGGTTTTCCCGTTCATCGATCGAGTCAGGACGATGGGGAAAAATTTCCTCCGTTCCTCGGTGTAGCCAAGATAAATCAGGGGTCATAGCAAATGGGCTAGGAAAAATTGCGCGCGAGTAGTGATGAGGTGGCTATAATAGCAGACCAGATGGGCCAACTTGAAATTCCCACCCAGGGGACCGCTCTCCTCAATCTGCACTCAGAGCCAAATCCCCTAGATTTGGCTGGGGTTTCCATAGGGTAGACTCCCATAGTGTAGAGTAAGTCCAGTCCCCCCACCTCTTTGCTTGTTCCCCGAGTTTCAAGTTGTGGCGATCGCGCGATCGCCACTCAACCAGTTCCCATCCAATCAGGCTGGACAGTTCTCAAAACAAACGTTGGTAAGGAAGGCGCTTTGTGTCAGGTAACACCATTCGGCAAAATCGAAACCAGAAAACTCAAATCCCCATGCAACTGTTTCGCTTCGTGCAAGCGGTTGGCAAGGTCACGGCCAGCACCCTTCTCGGAACGACATTGCTCGGAAGTTCGGTCGTCGCCGGTGGCTTAGTGGGACTGGCTATTAGTTTCCGCAATCTGCCCGATGTGCGGGTGTTGCGCAGCTATATGCCCACGGAAACCAGCCATATTTACGATATCAATGGCCAGCTCCTCCTGAGTATCCATGATGAGGCCAACCGCGAAGTCATCGCCTTTGAAGACATCTCCAATAACCTAAAACTGGCAGTTCTGGCCATTGAAGATAGCCATTTCTTCGTTCACCAAGGGATTAACCCTGGTGCAGTGATTCGGGCCGCTTTGGCCAACTTCGAGTCAGGCGAAACCGTCGAAGGAGCATCCACCCTGACCATGCAGTTGGTGAAAAACCTGTTTCTGACCCCAGAACGGGAATTTAGCCGCAAAATCGCCGAAGCCGTCCTCGCCATTCGCCTCGAACAGATTTTAGATAAAAACGAACTGCTCGAACTGTATCTAAACCAGGTCTACTGGGGTCACAACCTCTATGGGGCCGAAACCGCCGCTCAGAGTTATTTCAATAAATCAGCCGAAGATTTAACCCTAGCCGAAGCTGCCATGATGGCCGGCTTGATTCAGTCCCCCGAAAGCTACAGTCCTTTTAACGACTATCAACTGGCCAAACGGCAACAGGCGATCGTCATTAACCGGATGCTGGACTTAAAATGGATCACCCCTGAAGAAGCCCAGGAAGCCCGCGAACAACCCATCCGTCTCGGCAATATTTCCTCGTTTCCCTCCAGTATCTCTCCCTATGTCACCGGAGCCGTGGTTGAGGAACTGACTGAACGGTTCGGACGGGAGGCTCTCAGTAAAGGGGGAATGCGCGTACAAACCACCGTCGCTCTCAGCACTCAACGCATGGCTGAGCAGACCGTCAAAGATTGGCATACCCGCCTGTTTAACCAAGGACTCTACCGCGATTTTCAACAGGGACAGTTAGCGTTGGCCGCTGTTGACCCACGCACGAACTTTGTTAAGGCGATCGTGGGAGGATATGACCATACTCAGAGTGAGTTTAATCGTGCCACTCAGTCCCAACGCCAACCCGGCTCAGCCTTCAAACCCCTGGTTTACTACACGGCCTTTGCCACCGGAAATTATGGACCTGAAAGCATCGTCAGTGATACTCAGGTCAGTTATCCCGACGGGGACGGCCTCTACACACCCCGTAACTATGGGGGCGGCTTTTCCGGGGCGGTTAGCATTCGCAAAGCCATTGAGGTATCTCTAAATATTCCTGCCGTGACGATTGGTCAAGATATTGGCCTGAATCGGGTCATCGAAGTGTCGCGGCTATTGGGGATTCAAAGCCCAATTGACCCGGTGATTTCGCTTCCCCTTGGGTCCGTTGACTTAACTCCCCTGGAAATGGCGGGAGCCTTTGCTACCTTTGCCAGCAACGGTTGGCGCTCCGATACGACCCTAATTGCTCAAGTCACCGACAGTAAGGGGAATGTCATGTTAGACAACACCCCCAGACCTCGCTTAGTCTTAGATCCTTGGGCAACAGCCGCTCTGACGGATACCCTGCAAGGGGTGATTAACCAAGGAACCGCCACATCGGCTAAACTCGATCGCCCAGCAGCCGGAAAAACGGGAACTACCTCGTCGCAGCGAGATATCTGGTTTGTCGGCTATGTCCCTCAAATCTCGGTTGCAGTTTGGGCCGGCCATGACAACAATGTACCCCTCTCCTATGGGGCAACCGGCGGCGGATTTGTAGCGCCTGTCTGGCGCGATTTTATGCAGAAGTACCTGGCCAATGAGCCGGTGCAGAACTTCCGTTCCCCGGCTGAGTTTGACCGTCCCTAGGGTTGTTGTTGCAATTCTGCTTTCATGCGTTCGAGGGTCTCGTGCATCCGGTCGAACATCTGTTGCGGCGTGATGCCAAACTGATTGAGTTGAGTGTTGAGTTGTTGGACCGTCATTTGGGCCATGAAGTCCTCGGATAGCTCAAACCGTTTCATGAAAACGCGGTAGCGTTCCATCATCTCTTCCATCCGCTCGATGTATTGCTTTTTACCCTCGCGGTCAAATTTGCCATACTTGCTGCCAATTTCTACCAGGGACTGGTAGTCTTCAAAGAGTTGTTTGGCTTCTTGTTGAACAATCTCAGAATCAAAAAAACCCATGTTTAATGCCCTTGATATAACTCACGGTGTGACGTCTAGCGCCATTGGGTTTGGCAAGGTTGGCCAAGATCTGACCGATCGCGCGAAAACCCTAAGGCTGACCCCAATCTGACTTATATCTTAAAACAGCCCTGTTGCCCTTGACTATGGGCGCAGGTCGGGAAAACCCAACCCCTGACTCGTCAAGGAGTCAGTTTTATTGATCATGACCGGTTATGGATTAGCGTTACATACCACAACAGCCCGGCTAGGCTTAGCGGTGAGTGAGGGAGGTTCGTCTCATCCCCAGGCTCGCGTGCAAACCTGGCCGCTGGGGCGATCGCTCTCATCGCAGTTACATGGGTATCTGCGGGAGTTTATCACACCGCAAAGCTGGCCGGATTTGGCGTTTTTGGCCGTGGCTAAGGGGCCGGGAAGTTTCACGGGAACCCGTATTGGTGTCGTGACAGCCCGCACCTTGGCTCAACAGCTTGAGATTCCTTTATTTGCGCGATCGAGTTTGGAAATTATGGCCGAGTACCGCCGTCAGCAGGACAACCGTATTCCTTCAGACTGCGATTTGGCGGTGCAGTTAATGGCGTCTCGGGGACAACTGTTCACCGCTATCTACAAACCCGCCCGCAAGGGACAAGGGTTAACAACGTTGGTGACGGATACGGCCCGTACTTTTGAGGATTGGACGGCCCTGTTAAATCAATGGCGATCGCCCTACTACCTCATTAAAACCGATGAAGATGAACTCGCAGATTCTCTCCCCAGCCTCCTCGACTTAGCCAACCAAGATTACCAGGAAGGCCGCCGTCCCTCCTGGTTTCAAGCTCTACCGTTCTATGGACAACATCCCGTAGACCTGTAGCCTGTTCTTGTTTGCACCCGAAGGCGCTAACCCAAATGCGCTAATCCAAATGCGCTACTCCGTCTCAACGGCTTGAGCAATTTGCATTTGATTAATCAAATCATTGAGAGCGAGTTCGAGTTGACGGCCGGGATCGAGATGAACCCAACCTTGTTCAGTCAGTTGTTTCACTTCAAAGTGCAGGTGGGGACCCGTCGAGTAGCCTGTATTACCAACTCGACCAATCACTTGTCCCTGATGCACCTCTTGGCCGGGACGAACTAACAACTCAGACAAGTGAGCATAGAGCGTTTCGGCTGTTCCTTCATTGTGTTCGAGGATTACCGTCAAGCCATAGCCCCCCAACATCTCGGCCATGGCAACTTTGCCCGAAAACGCGGCTAACACTGGGGTTCCGGTGGCCGCCGCGACATCGGTTCCGGCGTGGAACCGACGCACTCCCGCAATGGGGTGATGTCGCCAACCGAAGAAAGAGGTAATGGGGGCGGGAACCGAGAGGGGGAAGATGAGACGGCGATCGCGGCTGCGGAAACTCCGCTCTAGGGGTTGAATGGCCATATCCCGCAGCAGTTGCGCTTCCATCTGGGCATAACTGACATCAACAGAGGGGATACGGTTGGCGTTGTTGGTCACTTGGCCGCCGCTGCTCGGTTGTGAACTGGCGGTAAAGGCCGTCGAGGCGGGAACGGGAGCGGAGTTCCCTCGGTCGCTTGGAGATGAGGGGGCCGCTGGCGCCCGATTTCCCGAGGCGACTTGCGGTTGAGGCAGGTTCGTCGGTGAATTGGGTTGAGGTTGAGCTTGAGCGGGGCGACAGAGTTGTCCACTGACACGGCCACTGACTCGCGCCTCGCAACCGGTGGAGCGTTCTTCAAAGACGACTACTTGGGAATCTTGGGATGTGGTCGCCCCTAAACTGTAGTCAGTGTCATCGATGTAGCTATGTTGGGGGGATGAGTTGGGGCGATCGAGTTGAGGCCGATTGAGTTGGGGGCGATTCGGTTGGGGCTGATTGAGGGATTCTGGGGGAGCGATCGACTCCCGTTGGGGTTGAGCGTCAAAGACGGCTTCGGGAGAAATCCCTTGATGCTGTTCGGGGACTTTCTGCGCCTCAGGAGTGGCTCTCGGCGCCGCCGTTGGCGCTTCAACGGGTGCTTCAACGGGCGCTTCAACGGGTGCTTCAACGGGTGCTTCAACGGGCGCTTCGTAGTTGTTGTAATCGTTGTAGCTATTAGCCGCCGGTTGGCTCGGCTCTGGGGTGTAAACCGGCTCTGGGGTGTAAACCGGCTCTGGGGTGTAAACCGGCTCTGGGGCGTAATTTGGCGTTGAGTCGACTGGGTTGGGTGAGTAGTCTGGGACTTTCTCTTGAATCTGAAGATCCGGGTTATAGGGACCCTTGGCAACGACAAAGCCACCGCTGAGTAGACTTAAGCTGCCAAGCCAGCCGAGTCCTTGGGCTAAAAAGGTGAGTGAAACGGTTGTGTAAGTCGAACGTTTTTGCATATCTCCCCGTAAGTGGCGATCGCCGTCTCGGTCATCTTGATCAAGGATACAGGCGATCGCCTGAATAACATCCTAATACAATGATTTGTGCCGGAATTGGTGCAGGCAAACCATCTCCTATCCTAAGCGAACGTCTCCAGAAATTGCTCATACTCCGGTCGAATCGCCTCAATTCCTCGATGTTCTAGTCGGTACAGCCCCCACTCGATACCAACGAGGACTCGCGCTGCCAACATCTCCAGGGAACAGGGGGGAGATTCCGGGTGATTGGCCCAGAATTGGTGTAAGTTAATGCCCACCTCAGGAACCCGATTGTTCCAGTTCACGCCAACACCAATCACTGCTGTGGTAATGCGATCGCCCCTCAGACGAGTTTCTGTAAGAATCCCTCCCAGTTTACGACCCTGCAAAAAGAGATCGTTGAGCCATTTAAGGGAGACGGGAATGTTGCCGTCTCTGAGGCTGCGAGCAATCCCCCAAGCACTGGCGATGGTCAGTTGAGGGCCGTCTTGAGCGGCCAGTTTCGCTGTGGCACTCAGGGACAGGTATAAGCCGCCGGGTTCGGACAGCCAGTGATGGCCCCGTTGTCCCCGCCCTGAGGTTTGACGCGATGCCAGGATAACTGTTCCCGCCTTGCCTCCCGCCTCTAGGCGCTCCCACAGGAGTTGATTGGTTGACGAGACGGTTTCTCGGACGGTGATCTGAAAATAGCCTCTTAGAGCCGGTTCTAAGGTGGCGATCGCCGCCTCAATCCGGGAAATCGAAAGATTCGGAGTCTCACCCATCACGTCACTTACACCAAATTGAGATACCATGGAACAGACTAAAATGCCAGCGCTCCTCACACTAATTGCTCTTTTTCTAATTCTTGCAACGCCCTATGGATGCTTGGCAATGGCAGACTTGGCAGGGGAACCCCTACTTGACCTGTCGTCTTCTTGATCCGTTTCCCCACGGCTTTTTTACCCGGAGTTTTTATCGGGATCGCCCCACCCGGTTGGTTGAGAGTTTAACCACGGATGCTGCTGTCTATCGGACGCATCAGGTTCATGGAAATCGCATCGCGGCGACAGACTCCCTCAAGCCCATTTCAGCAACTGATCACGGTACAACTGAGGAGGCTGATGGAATTATCGGCGATCGCCCCAGGGAGTCCGTCTGGGTTTGCACGGCTGACTGTACCCCCGTCTTGATTGCTGATGTTCACCGAGGATATGTTGCAGCGATTCACTCCGGCTGGCGGGGAACAGCGGCCAAAATCGTCCCGGAGGCGATCGCCCAATTCTGGAATCGTGGCAGTGAAACCCCAGATCTCCGTGTGGCCCTCGGCCCAGCCATTTCTGGGGAAGTCTACCAGGTGTCATTGGATGTAGCGGCCCAAGTGGCGGCCACACTTCTACCGGGAAATCCCCGGCGGGAAAGTGAAGCCATGATTGCCGCCCTCTCCGACTTCGATGATACCCCCGTCTTGCCCGATGTTGAACCCGGAAAAGTCCGGCTGGATGTACGGCGGGCGATTATGCACCAGCTTCAGCGGTTAGGATTGGTTCCAAAACAAATTGCTATCTCTCCTCATTGCACCTACCAGGACAGCGATCGCTTTTTTTCCTATCGCCGCACTCAGCAAAAACAGGTGCAATGGTCGGGAATCGTCAATCATCGACCACCAGACACCACTCGTACAGTTCATAGGTGACGCAGTGATTTAAAACCAGAGGGTCTTGTTGGACAATGGCTTCAGCCTGTTGCATTGATTCGGCTTCAAACAGTAACATCCCACCGCCTCGACGGTTCCAGTAGCCACTACGAGCCTGATGTCCCTTCCGATTCAGGGCTTTGACATAATCAATATGGGCCTGAACATATTGATCAAAGGTGGACTTATTCACAATTCCACTTTCAATTTTGGCAAACCAAGGCATGAGGGAACGGCGCTATGTCTAAACGCTGACTACAGGTGACGCTCTCTACTGTACCGTACTGTGTTCGTCACGACTAGACAGCAAAAAAGCCCCGACCATCGGGGCTTTCAGGAATTAAACCTTAACCTAACACCTAAATAACGGTGACGTTTTGGGCTTGAGGTCCTTTTTGTCCTTGTTCAACGGTGAATTGGACTTTTTGACCTTCTGCGAGGGTTTTGAAACCGTCGTCAACAATGGCTCGGAAATGGACGAACACATCAGGGCCGCCGTTCTCTTGGGTGATGAAACCAAATCCTTTCTCTTCGTTGAACCACTTGACGGTTCCGGTAACTTGACTTGACATAATTGAGTGTATCCTGGGTAAAAACTGGATTTGGTCAAAGAAAACTTCAGAGTCTTCACGATGCGCTTGGGGTTCTAGTCCGTATCGTTGTTTCTTGACCAGTTTGATGATGATCGCCTATCCCCTCAAGACTCGAACTTAACCCTACCAATAAAACCTAGGAACTGTCAAGCCTTAACCCAGAAGTTTATTTCCAACCTTATCGAGAGTTTCTCAGGGGATTGTCCAGACACGACAAGCTATCTTTGGCAAACCTAGACCAACTTTCCTTAACCCCTGGGCAATCCCGGTTTTTTTTGCCCTCAACTTTGCCAGCCCCCGCCCAGATTCTGGGCGCAAAATCGAGGTATTTTTAGGCAAAGAGTTCCGGAGCTGTTCGGGAGTTCAGGGGGCAATCTCCATCACTTGAGCCGTCGCTCAGGCCGGTTTCGTGGCAAAGCGAGCGCCCGCTTGACGAATTAACGATTGCACAAAGGCTTGGCGACGATTCTTCTCAAACACCTGCTTGACAATAGCCGCAAACCGCTCCCCATTCAGGATAGTCCCGCCCTCGCGAGCCGCCAACTCGTCGCATTGCTCGAAGTATTCAATCAAACTCAAGCCGGCAATCTGAGTTAGATAGGCCGCACTCAAGCCCTGAGTCGCCCCCCCAGCCACAAAGGTAATGGGATTGTGTTTCAACGCCGTGCTCACCAGTTGGGTTGAGACTTCCACCAACCCCAATTTCAGCAAAACCTCCGCCAAGGTTTTCGCCGCCGCTTTAGCTTGCTCAAGTGATAACCGTTGCTGATAGATTTTGCCCAAGTTCATCACCAATTGCACATTCACGGCCGCCGTCGCCAATAAATCCAAACTCGGGACCGGATTCCCAAAGGCCGCCGCCGCTGCAATCCATTGCGATTGACGAATCATGGGTAAAGCCCGCTGACGACGCAGCCGGTTAATCTCGCGGCGAATGTCACCCCGTAAGGCTTGTGCAGCTCGGTAACTGGTGGCCCAGATGAGGCTGGGGGCATCTTGGTGCAGCGTCTCTAAACTTTCACTGAGGGCGGCCAGTTCCGGGGGAGGGGTAGTTGTAGAGCGTTCAACGCTATTGTCGGGCTTATATTGGCGCACTTCAATGGGACTGGGGGCGGCGGCAATGGCGAGAATGCGATCGCCCCTAAGATACGGTTCAGCCTGTTGACGAATCCGACCTAAAATCTGAGCCTGTTGTTGGGGAGGATGGCGATCGCTTTGATTCGACACCAACAGCAACGCCTGTCCCGTAGCCGTTATCCTCTCAACCCAATCGAGCTCAGAGTCTCGCAGATCACCATCGATGACAAACACGAGGATATCGGCCTGTTGAGCCTGGGCCAACACCGTCGCATCTTCTTGTTGCAGACAAGCGGGCAATTCCTGAATCTCGACCTTCAACGTAGAACCCTGAGCCAGTTGCGCCTCTAACGCCGTGACTAAGGAGGTTTTGCCCACAGACTTACGGCCCGTTACGGCAATTTGAAGTGGCCGAGTCTCATCGATGGCGACCAACGCCTCTAGCTGTTCCTTAAATCCCTCGGGCGTAGAGGAACCGGAACTCTCTGGAGATAAGTCTGATGACTCCGATAACTCCCATTCTGCGGCTAAAAGCCCGAGGCTGGCCCGAACTCGATTCAGAGCTTGCTCAACTTCGGCACGATTAACCTCAGTGGGGAGGGGTTGAGCGGTTGCGGGAGTTGGGTGACGCCCTAAGCCCCAAATCACCGCAGCTACGATAATGAGTCCCCAAACGCCCCAGTCTCCCAAATCGGTAAATCGATTGCCTAAACTGTCAAAAAGCCATAAGGCACCTGAGGCCCCAAGCCCAAAGACTAGAATTGGTTGCTTGACGTTCCCTACCATGATTAGTCACCACAATGCTGCAACCCCACTTCGCCGGGGCTGCTTTCCATCCTATCGTTAAATGGGTCGTGCTATGAGTCGCCTACTGCCCCAATATCGCCTTGTGATAGCGCCTCACTAAGATATCCATCCCCGTAATCGCTGTGCCAACGACAACGGCGTTAGCGCCGATTTTGAGCGCCTGTCGTGCCATCTTCGGCGAGGCAATCCCTCCTTCACAGATGATGAATCCCGGACAAGTCGCCACGATCGCCTGGAGTAAGTCCCAGGCGGGCGGGGTTTGGCCCTCGGTGGCGGCGGTATAGCCGTAGAGGGTGGTGCCGATGAGCTCAATTCCTAGTTGGGCCGCTGTCTTCGCTGCATCGAGGCTGTCGATATCGGCCATGATGGGGGTCTCCAACTCTGACTGGACTCGTTGCACAATCTCGGCTAGGGTTTCTCCCTGGGGACGAGGCCGTTCCGTGGCATCGAGGGCGATAATGTCAGCCCCGGCGGCGGCGATCGCCGCTGCATGGTGAAATTGTGGGGTAATGTAAACCTCGCTGTCAGAACAGACTTGTTTCCATAAGCCGATAATGGGAGTTTGTGGGAGTCGCTGACGGACGGCTTGCACATGGGCCGGGGTATCGACTCGAATCCCCACGGCCCCTTGCTTGACGGCGGCTTGGGCCATGGCCGCAATGATGGTCGGATCATGCAGGGGAGAGTCGGGAGGGGCCTGACACGAGACGATGAGTCCGGCTTCTAGGGACGAAAGGGCGATCGCCATGGATAGTTCTGGAGATTGGCTAACGAGAATCGGCTTGGGGCTATTGTGCCAGAATCTGGGGTGGAGATTGCGTTAAGGTGCGATCGCAGACCCCTCTCCAACCGAGTCCAACCCTGATTTCTCGGATCAGCGGCGGATCGTCAAGTATCAAAGAAGGTATCCAAGTCTCTGGGGGGGTCTCCCCCTGTCCACATCACAGCAACGGATTATGACTGACAATTTTATCACCATTGATGACCAGGCAATTTCTTTAAAACAAGCCATTGGTTATCTCAATACAACTGGCGATTTACCGAAGTTTATTCAACGGATTCTCTATCGCCACATTATTGAGCAAACCCTGAGCCAACGCTTAGATATTGCCGTTGAACCGCAGCAAATTGAGCAGGCGATCGTTAATTTCCGGGTTCAAAACAAACTCACCGATTCCGCTCGCTTTGAGGACTGGCTCAACTCTCAAAATTTGAGTTATGATGCCTTTCAAAAGCGTGTCTCAGAATCGCTGCGGGTTGAGCTACTCAAGCAGAAAGAAATCCAAAACGATGCCCGTCAGTATTTCAAGGAAAATAAAGCCGCTTTAGACCGAGTTGTTTTGTCAAGGATTGTGGTGTTGGCTCAAACTCTAGCCACTGAGATTCAGCAACAGCTTGCTGCAGGAACGGCCACCTTTGAATCTTTGGCGAAACAACATTCGATTACCAATGATAGTTCTGTGGGAGGGACGATGGGAACCCTACAACTGGGACAATTACCACCGGAAATCCGCGAACATCTTGCTGGACGGAGTGCCGGTGATATCATTGGTCCCCTGGAGGTGGAAGGACGCTACACAATTCTCCGTATTGAACAAGTCCTCCCAGCGGCGTATGAAGGGGATCTCCGCAAACAACTCGAAGAGCGATTTTTCGCGCAGTGGTTACAAAATCAACTCAAAGACCACGAAATCAAGCTCAATGTTGAGTAAGTCTTTTCTTTGGCGTTTTTAGACTGTATTTAATACCCTCTATGTCCTGATAGTCTATTTTTTGGGGAGTGGATATAGAGGGTATTTCTATTTTTGATATGCCAGGAACATTTATTTACACAATCCTCAATTTATCGTACAATAGAAAAGATAAAAAAATTATGCCAAATCTCTAAGTCTTATTATCTCCCGTGGTTTACGAGCCTTTACACCACAAATATCGTCCTGCTACGTTTGCTGATTTAGTGGGACAGACGGCGATCGCCAGCACCTTAACTAACGCGATTCGTCAAGAGCGGATTGCACCAGCATACCTATTTTCTGGACCGAGAGGAACCGGTAAAACCTCTAGTGCGCGGATTTTCGCCAAATCCCTCAATTGCTTAACCAGCGATCGCCCCACAGAAACCCCCTGTGGAACCTGTGAAACCTGTCGCAGTATTGCCCGAGGCTCCTCCCTAGATGTCATCGAAATTGACGCCGCCAGTAACACCGGAGTAGACAACATTCGTGAACTGATTGAACGAGCGCAATTTGCCCCCGTTCAAGCGCGGTATAAAGTCTATATTATTGACGAATGCCATATGCTGAGTACAGCGGCATTTAACTCTCTTTTAAAGACTTTAGAAGAACCCCCCGCTCACGTTATCTTCATTCTAGCGACCACCGATCCGCAACGAGTCTTACCGACCATTATTTCCCGCTGTCAACGGTTTGACTATCGACGGATTCCCCTAGAGGCCCTGACCGGGCATTTACGCTACATTGCCCAACAAGAGGCGATCGCCATCAGCGACGACGCCATTACCCTAATCGCACAACTAGCCCAGGGCGGCTTACGGGATGCCGAAAGTGTCCTCGAACAACTCAGTTTACTCCCCGAAGAAATTGACGTTGAACGAGTCTGGGACCTCGTTGGAGCCGTTCCTGAGCGAGATTTATTGACCTTACTTGAGGCGATCGCCGCCAACAAGCCCCAGCGTGTCTTAGAACATTGTCGCTATCTCCTCGATCGCGGACGAGAACCCCCCATCGTCATGCAAAATCTCGCCGCCTTTTATCGAGATTTACTCATCGCAAAAACCGCTCCCCAACGCAACGATCTCGTCGCCGTCACCGCCAACACCTGGAACGCCCTCTGTAACTTTGCCAAACAGTGGGATGAATCCCTCATTCTGGCCGGTTCCCAACATTTACGAGCCTGTGATAGCCAAGTTCGCCAAACCACTCAACCCCGTCTCTGGCTAGAAGTGACCTTACTGGGGTTACTTCCGGGGAACCTACAACGTCCAGCGGCGATGGCCCAACCCAGCCAACCGCAAACCCTCCAACCCGCAAACCCTCGAGCCAGCGTACCAGCGGCGATTCCCCCAACCCCCCAACCCCCCGTCACCACCTCTCGGGAAACGAGGGGAACCACTCAAGCCGCTCCTATGTCGGCGGTTTCATCGCCAACCCCGGCCCCAACCCCGGCCCCAACCCCGGCCCCAACGGCGACGATGACTCCCGAAGAGACGGGAACCTACAATTTGCCTCAAGTTTGGCAACAAGTCCTCGAACGACTCGAACGACGAGCCACCAAAGAACTCTTACGCCAACAGGGTCACTTACTAAAATTTGACGGTCAAACCGCTCAGATTGGTGTGCCGAAAGCCCTCATCAAAATGGCAGAAACGAAAGTTCCTGACATCGAAGCGGCCTTCGGCAAAATCCTAGACCAAACCATTCGCGTCAGCATCGTTTCCGCTCAGGGACAGGGAAGCAGCCCAGGCCAGCAGATTGCCTCGAATACGGGGACTCAGGCGGCGATCGCCTCCCCCCCCGCCCCCACTGCGGTTTATCCCTCTCAGCCCCCCTCAGCCACCGCAGCAGGCTCGTCTGAGGTCTCCCCAGCCACCGCAACTCTGGACTCGCCTCCCTGGGACAACGGAGCAGCGAATGCCAATCGGACATCAGCAGATCCAGCGGCTGGGAGAGAGTCAGAGACAACGGTTTCAACCCCCGACGACCCAGCTCCTAGCCAGCCAGCCATATCCTCCAATGGCTCAGTCGCCACCGAGCCGCCAGATGCCCATCATCCGCCGGGAAGTCCTCATCTGGTGAATGCTCAGACGAGTCAGGAGACCTCAGATCGCACCTGGGAAGCTGAAGAACTCAGCCATGTGGCTCAACAGTTTGCCCAATTCTTCAATGGAGATGTGGTCGAGTTTGAAAATGATCTCGATTTTGAACTTTGACCGATTAACTGAGTTCGGGGACTCCTCGGTGAACCGTTTTGACCCATTTGAGCCGTTTGGGACGAATCGCGAGGCGAGCGGTGGTACTGGCCATGACTAACAGCCAATGCAACATATACAGGGTTCCCTGAATCGTGTCCCGCAGCAGCAATGGCCAGGGTTGCTGTTGCTGAGTCTGACGATTCACCCGTCGCAGGCCCAAGAACATCCAAACTAAAGACAGACTGATGGTTAGGGTGGTCATGGGGCTAAACAGGGGCAGACGAGTCCGCAGCAGGGAGAGCAGCAAATCCGGGAAGGCGGCGGTGGGGAGGAGATATTGAATCCAGAGGAAGACCAGTAAATCAAGCCGTTTTGAGAAACTCAGCCGTCGGCCGCACAGGAGTCGCCAATAGTCGAGATAGCGTTGATAGCCGCCTTCGGCCCAACGGGAACGTTGATGCCACAGGGCCAGGGCTTCGGTGACACCTTCTTCGCGAACGGTGGGAGTCGTGACACAGTCAATGTCCCAGCGGTCCAGATGTAGGCGTAGGGTGAGGTCGAGATCGTCGGTGATGGTTTCTTCGTTGAAATAGCCGCAGCGTTCGAGGGCGGTGCGGCGAATGACTTGTCCGTTGCCTCGCAGTTCGCCGATTCCGCCCACAGCAACCCGTTGTTCTTGCAGGTAGGCATCTAAAATCATTTCTGCCCGTTGTCCCTGAGTCCAGAGGTTGTCAGCGGCATTGCTGATGGCTTTGCGGACTTGGACGGCTCCGATGCGATCGCGCTGAAAGAGGGGCAACACCCGCAAGAGGAAGTCGGCACTGACTTGAGCATCGGCGTCGAAGATGGCGATGATGTCTCCTTTGGCCAGTTGTACCGCTTCATTGAGCGCCCCGGATTTGCCGCCGCGAGCGCTGTGATCGCGATGGAGGACTTGTAGGCGATCATATTTTTGACTGAGACGATCGAGCAGTTCTGGGGTTCCGTCACTGCTGTTGTCGTCGATGGCCCAAATCTCATAGCGATCGCCCGGATAGTCAATCTGATCCAACATCTCAATCAGAGGGGTGATGGCCGCTTCCTCGTTTTTGGCCGGAATCAGAAACGAGACATAGGGCAGTGGGCCATCGGCAGATAGGGGACTCAGTTGACGACGAGGAGGCGGCAGGATAATGGTTCTGAAGGCATGAACGCCCACCACTCCCGTCAGTCCCCAGATGAGCCAGATTCCCCAAGAGACAAAATGTAGCCCGATGACAATCCCCCAAATGAGCAGTAACATCAGGGCGGCTTTACCTCGTCGCCCGGCATAGCCTCGATAGGAAGCGGATAACTCCCCAGAAGTCCTGACCGATGAGGGTGGCTCTAAGGGGCGATCGGACAAAATTGTATGTAACGGTTCCCATAACTGAGAGGGATTACGATCAAACCAAAAATTTACGGGCATAGTTGCGGTTCGTTGTGCTGCATTCTCGCCAAAAAGGGCTGTAGCTGTGAGACCAGGCTACAATCTCAAAATATCTCAAAGTCATCTCTACAAGGAAATGTCATGCTCCCGACCGCCGCTCAGTCCGCTGAACGGATTGCCGGTCTGGCCCCGGTCACATCTCGGTCAAATCTAGGGAGGAGGGCAGTCTGGCCCGGTGTTAGCTTGACTCAACCCGATGGGATTCAGGGCCAGAGAGAACGGACGCTAGATCTAAAATGGCGTATGGTGGGTTGGCGGGTCTCGTCGATGCCACAAGCCGTTCAATTCTACTTCTCGTACTATGTCACTGGAAAATCTGCAACCTGCTCCCAAGGCCAAAGTTATGGTCTATCTTCCTTACTATAAGACCAATAATCAGCGTAGTGCGCTGCCCTTAGCTATTGGGCTGTATGAGAAGGGAAATCTCGAAGGAGAGCGTCGCATTGAGGGGGGTAAGAACATTCCCTTCGTCGCTACCTGGAATGTGTCGAGTCTTCCGGCTGATCCAACCCGCTGTCGCTTGCAGTTTGATGGCAATGCGGACTTGAGCTATGAGACGACTATGGCTAATTATGAGTTTATTAATTTTGTGATCGAACTGCTGATTATCTTTAAGAAGTACCGGGTCGTGGATTTCTCGAAGGGGTTTTACCACAAACTGTTAGATGTGGACGAATAGTCCCCAATCGCTGTCAAAGCTTTCAACTCAGAGACTGCGGCTCAGTGGATTTGCTATTGCCCCTAAGGCAGAAATTCAGAGAAGGTCGCTCTTGATACAGTTACTATGAAGTTTGACGGCTCACAGTAGATCGAACATTGAACATAGTGAGAGTGAGTTGTGTCTAAAGTCATCTCACAGCATGGAAAAGGAGTGTCTAGCGTGTCGAACCCCCCAAAATATCTAATCGTTGGGTCGATTGAACCCTGTAGTGGTAAAACATCTAGTCTGTTAGGACTAGCTCGTCAACTGCGTCAGCGGGGTCTGGAATTTGCCATTGGCCAACCGTTGGTTCCCGCCGTGAGTCTTTGGGACTCATCGCAGTTGAATGAGGCGGAAGTGGACTTTTTGGCTCAACAGTTACACCATAGCGGCGATCGCGTCCAAGCCCCGGTGGTGACTCTCTCGCCGGATCTGTTGGCTAAACGGCTGCAAGGACGCGATACCACCGACTACACTCAACAGGTTCGGGATTTAGCCAGTCCTGATGTGGAGTTGGTGGTTTGGGAAGGACCGACGAGCTTATCGGAAGGACGAAGTTTTGGCCTGTCGTTGCCGCAAATGGCTGAGTTGGTCGATGCGGCTGTGTTACTGGTGATTCGCTATCACTCGATGTTAACGATTGATCGGGTGTTGTCGGCCAAGGCTCAGTTGGGCGATCGCCCTTTGGGCGTCATCCTCAATAATGTACCGCTTGAGGAGTTGGATGAGGTACACTCTCGCGTGCAGCCCTTTCTCGAAGAGTCGGGTATTACGGTGGTGGGAGTTCTGCCTCATAGTGCCTTGCTACGCAGTGTCAGCGTTGAGGATGTGGTCAGAAATCTCAAGGCTGAGGTGCTATCTGGTAAGGAGCGTCTCGATTTGATGATTGAGAGCATCCAGATTGGGGCCATGAGTGTTAATTCGGCGGTGAAGTATTTTCAACAAAGTCTCAACACGGCTATTGTCACTGGTGGCGATCGCACGGATATCCAATTGGCGGCCCTGGAAACGGCAACCCACTGTCTCATCCTCACAGGCCATCATCTGACTCCGAGTGATTTAGTCCTCGATCGCGCTGAGGAAGTCGAAATCCCCGTGATTTCGGTCGAACGAGACACCTTAACCACGGTCGAGATTCTTGATGCGATGTTCGGACGCACCCCAGTCCGCGAAGCGATGAAGCTCGACTACATCTATCAGATGGCTCAGGAGCATTTGAATGTTGAGCGACTCTTGCAGATGTTGGGGTTGGGGAACTGAGGCTAGGCTAGAGAAATCAGCTAGGGGTGGCCATTAGGGGCCGCCCTGTCTCTCGATAGTCAGACGAGCAACCGCTAACAGTCCGCGTGAAATCAACTCTCCTCGGGTTCTTCCCCGCAAAAGCGTTCTGTCTGTTACAATACTTGCGTCGTTCAGTTCCCGTCGTACTGTCTTTGAGTCAAACTACAGAGACTTCCGAGAAAGTTGACGTTTTCCTACAAGAACTGGCTGCGATTCAGCAGTCTGGTTCCAAACGCATCGCGATTCTCGGGTCGCGTCATGTTCCTATCACTCATCAACATCTGATTGAGGTGATGAGTTATGCCCTAGTCCTGGGGGGAAATCGCTTGATTACCTCGGGGGCAACAGGGACCAATTCCGCAGCGATTCGCGGAGCTATGCGGGCTGATCCGAATCAGTTAACCGTTATTCTCCCTCAAAGCTTGAAACGTCAGGCCAATGAGTCACGCAAGCAACTTGAGCAAGTTATGCATCTGGTGGAACATCCAGAACATGATGAGTTGTCGTTGGCTGAAGCGAGTGCTAATTGCAATTTGGAGATCATTAGCCGCTGTCAGCAATTGATCTGTTTCGCCTTCCATGACAGTCATACCCTACTGCAAACCTGCCGGGATGCCGAAGATCAGCGTAAGATTGTGACGCTGTTTTATTTCGATTGATGCCTCAGCGGGGAATGCTTTAATGTTAAGAGAATGGTCCGATTCGCTGATCTTGTTGTTGGCGATCGCCGTCGCAGCGGTGTTGATCTATTTGCCCTATCTTCTGGTGGGGTATGCTCGCGTGCGGGTGGGATATGATTTAGCGGCTCCTCGTGCTATGTTCGATCGCCTGCCGGCCTATGCACAACGGGCAACTTGGGCGCATCAGAACTCGTTTGAGACGTTCCTACCGTTTACGGCGGCGGCCTTCATGGCCTATGTCACGGAGGTCAGTTCTTCGACAACCACTTCGGCGGCTCTCGTTTTTCTGGTGGCTCGGTTTCTCTATAGCGTCTGCTATATTGGCAACTTGCCACTGCTGCGATCGGCATTGTTCGTGGTGGGGAGTCTCGCTACGTTGCTGCTGTTTGCTCTGGGATTGCAAGGAGCGGGTCTTGAGCTTGGTCTTTAACTCGGGTCGAGCCAGTCTGAGGACGATTGGGAGGAGACGCGTTGCATCCCTAAGTCGGCACAGTCGGCGAAAGCGGCCTCAGCTCCCTCGCTGAAGTCGACGACCCCAGGAATCACCACCGGGGAGGTACAGTCTTCGAGAAGATAGATTTTTTGGGCAATTGTTTCGGGATTGTTGGGATGGCGATCGCGGATGTCTTGCCCTAAGTCCCGCACCGTCCAGGCGACACAATGACTTTTAGCCTGTCCGGCGATAATGAGCTGATCAAAGCTCAGAAGATGCTCAATAAGTGCGGTGTTCGGGTGGGCGATCGCCGTCCCATCAGCCGTCGTTTGCACTTCCGGTTTTAACGCTGAGTAGTTTTCAGTTAGAGGGTGTGTTCCCTTGAGTTCATAGCGTGTTGGACTGCGACGCACCAAACTATGGACAAAACAAGCTTCTTCAACAGCGGCCACTAAACTATGACCAATGCCGCCAGTCATACCATGATACGCCCAAATTGTCAAGGGATATTTGCTCTCTTGGGTCAGTTGTCGTGCATAATGCCGTGCATAGGCATCCGCATCAATGTCAAGGGGCAACATCGGCACAATCTCGGGATTAATGCGCCAGGTTCGGGCCTCAATATCCGCCAAGTCTAGGGTACTCATCGGAGTGGGATGTTCCCCGGCATCATTCACCCAAAACGCCGGGTGAAAAATCTGTAAGGCGCTGTGGCTGTCCATCGTCGCAATAATCTCGGTGATGTCTCCCAGATGACGATAGATAAACTCACAAAGCCGTTGATTATCTTCAACGGCTCCCTGACCGCTTTTTCCCGCCACAAACAACTCAAAACCGGGAATACAAAACGTATTTTGCACATCAATTAACAGCAGTCCGATGCGCCGTTGATCGTCACAAGCGGGGGAAATCTGATGCTGCTGTTGCCAATGGTGAGCATCCTGAGCGCGATCGCCATAAGGAACTCGCCAGACATCGCCAACCGTTTCGGGATTAAACCAAGAAGGATACATAAACTAATAAATCGCCAATAGCAAACAGACTAAAATTGCAGAAATTTCGCTAATAAATTGCGCTTAATTCCGCAAAACCCAGCCCTTCAGCCAAGATGCTGAAAAACTGGGTTTTACAAAACGAAACGGGAGCTTAGAGCTGCTTCACTTCAGCAACCAGCTTCGAGACCATATCCTTGGCAGAGCCAAATAACATCATGGTTTTGTCGCGGTAGAACAACTCATTATCGACTCCAGCAAAACCAGTGCTAAGACCCCGTTTAATGACGATCGCGTGTTTAGCGCGATCGACCTGAATAATCGGCATCCCATAAATGGGGCTATCTTTCTGGCTTTCAGCCGAAGGATTCACCACATCATTAGCACCAATGACCAAGGCCACATCCGTTTCCTCAAACTGAGGATTGATGTCATCCATATCATAGAGGGAATCATAGGGGACATTGGCTTCAGCCAATAGCACATTCATATGTCCCGGCATCCGTCCAGCAACCGGGTGAATCGCATACTTGACCTCAACCCCCATTTTGTCCAACTGATCAGCCAACTCACGGATTGAATGTTGAGCTTGAGCCACAGCCATACCATAGCCGGGGACAATCACCACAGAACGAGCATAACCGAGCATCATGGCACATTCTTCGGGGTCAATGTTACGAACCACTTTATCCCCTTGACTGCCACCGCCGGCTGTCGCCGTACCGCCACTTTCTCCGGTACCAAAGGCGGCAAACAAAACATTCGTCAGAGAGCGGTTCATGCCTTTACACATGATCACCGTGAGAATAATCCCCGACGCACCGACTAAGGCCCCGGCGATGATGAGCATATTGTTCATCACCACAAACCCCGCCGCACTGGCAGCTAACCCCGAAAAGGAGTTCAACAGAGAGATGACCACCGGCATATCGCCGCCGCCAATGGGGATGACAAACATAATCCCGAGGACGAGGGAAATGGCCACTAAGCCCAAAAACAGCGAGGGAGTCGGAGAAGTCGCCACCAGGTAGCCACTGCCAATTAGAAAACTAGCCAGTAACGCAGCATTAAACGGCTGTTGCAGAGGGAAGGTAATGGGAGAGCCTGAAATCAAGCCCTGAAGTTTAGCAAAGGCAATCAGGGAGCCGGTAAAGGTAACGCCACCAATGAGAACCCCTAACATCACCGTGACGGTCGAACCCGCATTTGGCTCAGCGGTGAGGTCAAAGTAATGCCAAAACTCAGCCATCGCCACCAGGGCCGAGGCAGCACCGCCTAAGCCGTTAAAGAGTCCCACCAGTTGGGGCATCGAGGTCATGGCCACCTTTTGGGCTGTGATCGCACCAATCACCGAACCGATGGCAATCCCCACCAGAATCATTTGATGATTGAGAACTTGGCGATCGAGCAGCGTAGCGACGATCGCCAGCAACATGGCGATCGAAGCCAGACGATTTCCTTGACGAGCGGTTGCCGGTGAACCGAGGCGTTTCAAGCCCACGAAGAACAGGGAGGCGGCAACGAGATAGCTCAATTGAATGCCAGTTGGCAAAAAGTCGCTCATGCTTTAGCCTCTTTTTTCTTGAACATTTGCAGCATACGGTCGGTGACGAGGAAGCCGCCGACGACGTTAATGGTGGCGAAGACCACGGCCACCAAGCCGAGAATAACAGTCACGTTCCAATCGCGATCGCCCGCCACAACAATCGCCCCTAACAGAGCAATCCCAGAAATAGCATTAGCCCCCGACATCAGGGGAGTATGCAGGGTGGGCGGAACTTTGTTGATGACCTCGAATCCGGCGAAGGATGCGAGGACGAAGATAAACAAGGCAGCAATAATCGGGTCAGTCATATCAAAAGTCCTATGAGAGAATCGAGTTAGTTGAGAGTTAAGCCACCGACGTCGCGCCGAGAGCCTGGCGAACCCGCTCATTGCGGATTTCACCCTTAAAGGTGACACAAGTCGTCTCGGGGATATCATCCTCAAAATCGAGATTTAGCTGATCCTCGTTAATGAGGTAGTCCAAGAAGGTTGAGATATTCTTGGCATACATCTGACTAGCGTGAACGGGCATCGATGAGGGTAAGTTCACCGGCCCAATCAGGGTCACGCCATGACGCACGACATGGGCACCGGCTTCAGTTCCTTCACAGTTACCGCCCTGTTGTGCGGCCAAATCTACCACAACCGATCCTGGACGCATCCGGGCAATCATGTCATCGCTGATGATGCGGGGCGCTTTTTTGCCGGGGACTTGGGCGGTGGTGATGACCACATCGGCTTGGGCAACACTGTTGGAGATGGCCTCTTGGGTTTTTTGTTTTGAGGTTTCTGAGATTTCTTTGGCGTAGCCTCCTTTAGCGACCGTGTCTTCTTCGAGTTCAACTTCGACGAATTTGGCCCCGAGACTTTGCACCTCTTCTTTGACGGCGGGCCGGATATCGAAGGCTTCTACCACGGCACCGAGACGACGGCTGGTGGCGATCGCCTGCAAACCAGCTACCCCAGCCCCAACGATAAACACTTTCGCCGGGCGGATGGTTCCGGCGGCGGTGGTGAGCATGGGCAAGAATTTAGGTAAGGCCTCGGCGGCCACCAAGACCGCCTTATAGCCGGCTACCCCAGCTTGAGACGACAGAGCATCCATACTCTGGGCGCGACTGGTACGGGGAATCAGCTCCATACTGAGAGCCGTGATACCCCGTTGGGCGATCTGCTGCATCAGTTCAGCATTGGCGAGAGGGTTAAGAAAACTAATCAGCGTGGTGTCCGCACTGAGGCGATCGACTTCCTCGGGGGTTGGCGGGGCAACTTTTAACAGCACATCATTCCCCTGCCAAATTTGACTGGGATCTGAGACAATCTTGGCACCAGCGGCTTCATAGGCCGAGTCGGGGAAGAAGGCTCCTTCACCAGCTCCGGCTTCGATCGAGATATCGAGTCCTTTTTTGGCCAACCGAGCCACGATGTCGGGAATGAGTGCCACTCGGCGCTCTCCGACCTCGATTTCTTTGGCAACTGCAACTTTCATGAAAACTCCTCTACGGGTTTAATGCTGCGATTTTAGCGGCGGGATGACTTGACGATCAGTTCGCGATAACCAAATTGATGCGACAAATGATGCAACCCGTGATACGACTAGCAGACCGACGAGCTAAGAGTAGCCTACTTGCCCCTTAAGGATTGGGACGCGATCGCATCTGCTTCTATCTACTGGGAATGGTAGATCAATCTCCATAAACTGGCACAGGCTCTTTAACTTGTCTTAAGACCAACGGGGATACTCAAAGACGGCTGACCCGATCCTCGAGGATCATAAAATGTCAAGTGATTTTCCTCGTTTTGAGGCGTATTTACCGGAGACCGTTCGCATTTTAGCGCCCGATTCCTTAGCCCAAATGCCGTTGCTGGCCGGCAATTCTAGGCGATCGCGCCCAGAGAACCTAACCTCTCCAATCCTTGGGGGATCATGACTTGGGGCGTTGGTCTTTTCGGGCTAGGCGTTGGGAGAGGCGATCGCCTCTCTTGTGAACTATCATGACAGTTGAGTCGGGTTTTGATACATTGATTAACACTGTAAAAGCACGATCGCATCCCCCCGACTCGTCACGCCAGCTTTGCAATTTAGCGTTGCGATCTAAAACTTAGGAGTCCTTATGAAACGTTGGTTATCTGCGAGTCTGATCATTGGTGCCTTAGCCGTTGCCGCTCCCCCCGAGGTGACGGCTCAGGGGTTGCCCGGATTTACCCTGTTTGGAGGGCCACGCCGGGAAAATCAACTGGGGTTTCGGCTCGACTATGGAACGACTGGACATCCCCGCGATCGCTATCGTCTGCGGATTCCGGCCGAGAAGATGGACTTTGCCGTCAACCAGCTCTCCATCTCCTACCCGGACTATTACAATGGCGACTTTGACATGACCTTAAACCCGGATCGCGATCCCGATCGCCAACCGGTTCAAGTACGCGTCCGCGAAGGGGGCGATTATGAGGTGATTCCCCTCGAAGATGTGATTTGGGATCAAGAGAACCAGGTCATCGAAATTTACCCAATTGAGGCGATCGCCGCCGGGAATGACGTCGAAATCGTCTTCTCTAACGTCCGCAATCCTCGTTTTGGCGGTATGTACTACTTCAATGCACGGGTGTTTAGTCCCGGAGATCTCCCCATGGCCCGCTATCTGGGAACCTGGGTTTTGAACATTAGCCCCCGCTAAGCTGGCCCATCAACAAGCCAGACTCGCCGCGAAAATCGCCAATCCCCTCCAACAGCCTAGGGAATTTGATGTAGAATGGTAAACTGCATGTTTGTCAACTACAACCTCAACCCATGACCAAACGAACTTTCGGCGGAACCGTCCGCAAACGCAAACGCACTTCTGGCTTCCGCGCTCGGATGCGCATTAAAACCGGCCGGCGTGTGATCAACTCTCGTCGTCGCAAAGGGCGGGCTCGCCTCTCGGTTTAGACTCTCGGTGCTACCTCAAGCTCACCGACTTCGCCATTGGCAAGACTTTCAAACGGTGTATCAGCGTGGCCAGCGGACTCGCAGCCGAGTTCTGGGATTGCGCGCCTATCGCACCAAACATCGAGTCAATGAGGGGAACGGCATTGCTCAGGTTCCCCCAACTCGCTTTGGCATCAGTGTTAGCCGCAAAACCAGTAAAAAAGCCGTTGTCCGGAATCGAATTAAGCGATGCCTTCGAGCCGCATTACGAGAGTTACTGCCCCGAGTCAGTCCCGGTTGGGACGTGATCATCATCGCCTATCCCGATGCCAAAGAGTGCAATTCACGACACTTTCTGCAAGAATTAGAGCAGTTGTTGGCCAGAATCGAGGTACTCAATGGGCATTCGTGAGGAAGTCTTTTATGAAGGAGGTCCCCATGTCGGCGACCTCATTTTCAATATCTTAATTGGCTTAACGGTCATTGGCTTGCCCCTAACCGTCGGGGCCGTCATCCGCGCCCTCTGGCTACGGTTTCGGATTACGAACCGTCGTCTGTCGGTGACAGGAGGCTGGATGGGGCGCGATCGCACCGATGTGGTCTACTCGGAAATTCGTAAAGTTGTTACCGTTCCCCGAGGTTTCGGACTCTGGGGCGATATGGTTTTAACCTTACAAGGAGGCAGCCGACTCGAACTACGGGCAGT
>CAZXWM010000014.1:256-24149 GCA_964644215.1 uncultured Phormidium sp. | reverse complement strand
ACCCCTCCAAAAGCCACCTCACCAAGTCCTATCGCAAACTCATTCTCCCCAAACCAGACTAGCCGCCCAACCCCCTCAACATTCAATTCACCGCCTCACTCATATAACGACGCCAGAGTTCTGCCGCATGACTACTACTGCCGTAAGTGGGGCTATTATCATCATTTCCTAACCAAACCCCCGTCACCAAAGACCCCTCGGGGATATAGCCAATAAACCACAAATCCACCGCAAAGTCAGTGGTTCCCGTTTTCCCCACCTCTCCCGCCCCAAACGCTGCCGCCGTGCCAGTTCCCGACTGCACCACCCCTCGCAACAAGTCAGTCATGACCCCGGCCACCTCGGGCGACAGCACCGCTTGATTCATCGGTTCTTGCTCCCTATAGTCATAAATCACCCGACAGGTTTTAAAATCATTGGCATCCTCACAATCACTACTATCGAGGATGCGGCGAATCGCATGGCCTCGGTTCCAACGGCCCTGATTGGCCAAAACGCCGTAGGCCCCGGTAATTTCCAAGACACTGACCTCACTTTGACCCAAAGCCAATCCGGGAACGGGATCTAACTCAGAGCGAATCCCCAAGCGTTGAGCGAGATTGACGACATTCGTTAACCCCGCTTCTCGGGCCACCCGGATCGCTACCACATTCTCGGACTGGGCCATCCCCTGATACATATTGATCTGGCCACCACTGCGTTCACAGGGGCGATAGGATTGGCCTTGCCAGGTCAGAGGTTGACACGAGAACAGCGTTGAGGGGCTGATCCCTTGGTCGAGAGCGGCGGCGTAGGGAAAGACTTTGAAGGTTGAACCGGGTTGTCGTCGGGCCTGGGTAGCGCGGTTATATTGACTGCTACGATAGTCAACGCCCCCAGTTAGGGCCACAATTTCGCCGCTGCGATAGTCCAACGAGACGATCGCCCCCTGAGAGAACCCGACTTGGCCGCCCAGGCTGCGAACATAGGTTTGTAAGCTGTTTTCGGCCTGCTGCTGCAAGTCCTGATTGAGTCCGGTTTCGACGATGAAGTTACCTTCTCGGGCGAGTTCCGTGCCAAGAAGCTGCTCAAGTTCAACGAAGACATAATCGTAGAAATAGGGCGCAATCGTACTTTCGAGGATTTCTTGAGCTTCAGGGTTGATTTCAATGCGCGATCGCCGGGCGCGATCGGCCTCCTCCTGCGAGATTTTCCCCAAGGCCCGCATCCGTTCGATGACCCGATTGCGGTATTGAACGGCCAACTCGTAGTTCTGAATCGGATTAAAGCGATTGGGAGCGGGCAAAATCCCCGCTAAGGTGGCCGCTTCCGAGAGACTTAACTCCTGAGTAGATTTATCAAAATAGAAACGGGCCGCATCTTCAAAGCCATAGAGATCAATCCCCAAGAACACCTGATTGAGATAGATCAGCAGCAGATCATCTTTGCTATAGAAGGTTTCGAGTTTGAGCGCAACGACCATCTCCCGTATTTTTCGGGCGGCGGAATCGTCGGTTCCTACATAATCCCGATAGAGACTGCGAGAGAGTTGTTGGGTGACGGTACTGGCCCCCTCGCGGATACCTCCACCGCGTAGGTTGGTCACCAAGGCCCGCAGAATCCCGATCGGATCGACGCCTAAATGCCAATAGAAGCGACTATCTTCTGAAGCGATGACAGCATCGGGGAGATACTCGCCAAAGTCCGAAAGCCGCCGATGCTCGATATGGGTGGTGCTATAGGGTTCCCGGAGGGGCCGTTCAGCGTCACGGGAATAGACAATCGTCGGGCCGGTGATGGAACGGGGGAGGGGGCGAACGGTAAATTTTTGCCATTCAGCCAAGATCAGTAGGGTGGCGAGGCCGCAGACCCCGAAAACGCCATAGAGACTCCAACGAAAGCCTCGGACGTACCAAGGGGGGGGATCATAAAATTGCACGCGCACGGCATCGGCGAGATCCGGCGGTCCCAGGGTTAGGATATCGCCATGTTGCAGTTGCAGTTTGCGTAAACGGCGTTTGCCAATGTAAACGCCGTTGGTTGAGCCTTC
Organism: uncultured Phormidium sp.; assembly: GCA_964644215.1. Taxonomy (GTDB): domain Bacteria; phylum Cyanobacteriota; class Cyanobacteriia; order Cyanobacteriales; family Geitlerinemataceae; genus Sodalinema. The sequence goes on along the minus strand of CAZXWM010000014.1, from coordinate 22,120 downwards.
GTCGCGCAGGGTGAACTGACGCTTACCCTTGCGACTATCTCGCGTCAGAGAGAAGTGGGTTTTGCTGACGAGGGGGGTCGGAACCACCATGTCACTTTGAGACGATCGCCCCAGAAGATAGCGATCGCCCACCAGGGGATAGACTTGGGCCGTCTCCTCGCCGCTTGGTTGCACCCAAAGTTCCGGGACTCGAGCTTTGGGCTTCAGGGCCAGTTGTCCGAAGTTGACTTTGGCATGAAGCTGCTTGGCCACTTGGGTGACGTTCCCCAGAAAGGTTTGGGGTTGACTCGGTGGCGGATCGGTCCCTGGCGTTGGGGGTTGGCGATCGTGGGGAGGCTTTGGTGAAGTCACAGGCGAATCAGGACAGGTTCACAGAAAGGACAAACAAACGACAAACATCTGGCTCTCTTATCTCGCTCTATTGTGACATCCACCTTTCTCAGTTGCAGCCTGACTTGGATTTAGCATGACAGACGTTCTTGCCTCTTTAAACTACACACTTGTAATTTTGTCAACCCTTAATCTCGTAAAATTTTGTGTATAAATCCTGTGCAAGTTCAGCCCGAATCAAGGCTTTGAGCGGCAAAATTCAAACAGATTCCACCTGTATAAGCCGCCCAGTCAACAGTTCAGTCATTTTTGTGTTTCTGAGAACTTGACCCATTTACGTCACAAATGATAACATTTTGAAAACATTTGTTATAAAAAAGGCGACGCGCCAGGGGTAATCCCACAGCGCAGTGATCATCTCGAAACAAACTCGGGGTGAGTTCTCTTGTGGATATTTAATCCTGGCTTTTATGACTCGGAGCGTCTGCTCGGACGTTGACGAGCCTTATCAGGGAAAGGGGATCGAGTTTTGAAAAAGTCAAAAGCAAAAATCTTAGTGGTTGATGATGACGCGGCAATTCGACAAATGTTGGATCTGCGCCTATCGATGGCCGGCTATGATGTTGAAACCGTCGCCGATGGCCAGGATGCTCTGGATTTCTTCGAGGCAGACGGAGCGGATTTAGTGGTCTTGGATGTCATGTTACCTCAGGTCAACGGCTTTGAGGTCTGTCGGCAACTGCGCCGAGACTCGGGTATTCCGGTTGTCATGCTCTCGGCTCTTGGGGACATCAAAGATCGCATTGCCGGACTCGAAGCCGGGGCCGATGACTATCTTGTCAAACCCTTTAGTCCCCGAGAACTCGAAGCTCGCATCGAAAGTATACTGCGGCGATTGCGAGATTCAGCTACAGCCCGCTTTGTGGCCCCCGGAACCCTAGAAATTGGGACAATTCGCCTCGATACCAATCGCCAACAGGTGTACAAGGGACCCCATCGCCTGGCGCTGACCTACACTGAGTTTAAACTGCTCGAACTTCTCTTTGAACAAGCGGGAGAACCGGTCTCGCGGGCGGATATTTTAGAAAAACTCTGGGGCTATGCCCCAACGCGCCAAGCCGATTTGCGGGTGATTGATGTCTATGTGGCTCGGTTACGCTCCAAAATTGAGGAAGATCCCAGAAACCCCGAATTGATTTTGACGATTCGGGGCTTTGGCTATGTGGCTCAGCGGCAGTTGTCTCAGTCTCAGTTAGCGGTTGATCATTAACGGGAGTTCCCCCTAGGCTTCGGGTTCAGGCTGTCGCCAGGCTAGGATCAGCAAACAGACAATGCCGATGTTAATGGCCACATCGGCGAGGTTGAAAATCGGGAAGTTGATGACGGGAATAATCGGCAAATGGAGGAAATCTACCACTTCTCCCCAGAGGAAACGGTCAATGCCGTTGCCGACGGCACCACTGAGGATACAGCCATAGCCGAGTTGTTCCCAAAGACTCAACCGGGGACCTGAGAGGGCAACCGCCATGAGTGCTAGGCTCACGGCGAGAGAGAGCCATTTGAGCCAGTCGCTGCCCTCGAAGAGGCTAAAGGCGGCGCCGGTGTTGGTGACAAAGGTGAAATGGAAAACATTGGGGATAAGGGGTCGGGTTTCGCCGAGGCTGAAGTGAGCTAATACCCAACGCTTACTCAGATAATCGATCACGACTCCGATGATGGCAATTAGCCAAAATCCCAGATTCTTGAAGGGTTGCCGTTGCATTTAAGATACGTCCCCATCCTCGATGGGTTTGAGCAGTTCGACGGCATCACGGCCATCCCAATCTTCGACCCAGAATTTCACTTGCTCATCTTTAGAGGTGGGTAGGGTTTTGCCGGTGAAATCAGGATGGATGGGCAGTTGTCGATGACCGCGATCGACTAAAACCGCTAACCAAATTGCCTCGGGACGACCGTATTCTTGCACGGCATTCAAGGCGGCCCGAATGGTGCGCCCAGTATAGATAACATCATCGACAAGCAGGGCAATCTTGTCGTTGAGATCAAAGGGGATCTCGGTGCGTTCTGGGGTGCGAACGGCAATGCGATCGAGGTCATCTCGATAAAAGGTGATGTCGAGAGAACCGACGGGAACGGGGACATTTTCTAGGGCCTCGATTTGTTCGGCTAACAGATGGGCCAGAGGCACTCCTCGGGACTGTATCCCGAGTAAGACTAAGCGATCGGGATGACCCGACTTTTCTAAAATTTGTGACGCCAGACGGGTCAGGGTTCGGCGGATTTCTTCAGCCGAGAGAATTTCCACAACTTTCATCATGACCGAATGTCAAGGGAGGAGCGAGGGGGACAGGGTGGTGCTATAAGATTAACAGCCATCTGGGGCTAAACGACAAAACTTGCTTGTTCTCCCTGAGCGGCTTGCCAGCTTCTGGCATCATGGTATAAATCCTCTAAGGAGATGCGATCAAGGGCTTGTTTGAGTTTTTGGTGCAGTTGGTTCCAGAGGACGAATGTCACCCAATCCTCGGCAAGTTCAGCGTCGGGATGATGATGGGGCAAAGGGTCTAGGGTTTCACCGACGGCCTCTAAAATGTCGCCGAGGCAAATCTTCTCGGGCGATCGCGCCAATTGATAGCCTCCCTGCGCCCCTCGCACAGATTGTACGATCCCCGCCTGTCGCAGCCGCATCAATAACTTTTCTAAATAGGGGGCCGGTAAGTGTTGTCGCTGGGCAATCTCCCGCACCGAAACGGGGCGATCGCAACCGTTACAACGGAGATCCAACAATGCTTTGACGCTGTAGTGGCCTTGGGTGGTTAGTTTCATGTTCGGCAGCAACATTAGCTGGCTTGTCCCCCGGTCGAAGTATCAAGGATTGTGACCCCTCCAGCGGGGGCAAACAGCTACGATTGTTGAGAAAATTGATATTAATGTTAGACTTTTAGTCTAAAGAAACTTCCGTTAAGATACAATAGCGAATAACGGTTGTCTATCGTTTTAGAGAGAAGATTAATGAGTAAGACCAATCAAAATGCCTTGACCGGAAATGAACTGCTTGACAAAGTTCGAGCCTTGGGAAGTCTGCCCAAAGAGGAAAAAGCCCGAGAATGTGGCTATTACACCGTCACAAAAAATGGTGTACCACGAGTCAACATGATGAAATTCCTCAATGCACTCATTGATGCAGAGGGAATTGAACTCGACAGCAAGCAACCCTCGAATGGCCGGGGCGGCCGCAGTGCCAGCTATCGTATTAGTGTGCAGTCGAATGGCAATTTGCTCATCGGTGCCGCCTACACGAAACAGATGGGACTCAGCCCCGGTGATGAATTTGAAATTTCCTTGGGGCGCAAACACATTCACCTCAAACAAGTCGGTGCCGAGGATGAAGAACTGTAACGGCGAGCGGGCTAAACTAAGATCACAAGCGTCCTGACTCTCTTGCGTTCCGATGTCCCCAAGCCTAGGGTCAGGTGTTGTCAACATTGAGCAGACAGTTATTGAGGTCTCCTGCTAAGCTAGACAAAGCTAAAATCGTCATCAACACCGTTCTCGTCTAAGCGCTCAGACAAGCCCTTAGACGGCCCTGGAGGTTGATAGTTTAGCGCGGCTGAAATCCGGTCGAAGGCGATCAATCTGCTATAACCGGAACAATCGAGGTTAGGCTAGTGAGGAGGTAGCCCCATTGACTGACCCACTAAGGGTTGAGTGGGACTCGGCCGGGTACGACCCTATCAATCTAGGCACAAACCCGCTAAGCTGCTCTGAATTGACCATCGAGCCCGGTTGTTGATCGTTGCGATCGCGCTCACCTAAGCTGACTGACGTAAACCTTTATCTTGACAGTTGAAGCGCTCTCGCCAACCGAAGCGAAAACCACCCATGTCTAGCATGAACGACCAATTCACGGTTCATTTCTGGGGCGTTAGAGGTAGTATTGCCTGTCCTGGACCCGAAACAGTCCGATACGGCGGAAATACGCCTTGTGTTGAGATGCGCGTTGGCAGTGAGCGCCTTATTTTTGACGGAGGAACGGGCCTACGAGTCCTCGGCCAGAATCTCCTGTCACAAATGCCCATCCAAGCCAATCTCTTCTTTACACATACCCATTGGGACCATATTCAAGGCTTTCCCTTTTTTATCCCCGCCTTCATTAAAGGGAATACGTTTCATATTTATGGTGCCGTGGCCCCAAACGGTGCAACCATTGAGCAACGACTCAATGATCAGATGCTGCACCCGAACTTTCCAGTACCGTTACAAATTATGGGGGCGCAACTGGATTTCAACGATATTACCGTGGGTGAGCCGATTCAACTCGGTGAGGTTCGTGTCGAAACCGCCCATCTGAATCATCCAGGAGAAGCCGTTGGCTACCGCGTCAATTGGAAAAACTACGCCGCCGCCTACATCACCGATACCGAACATTATGGCGATCGCCTCGATCCTAATGTCCTCAAACTAGCTCAAGATGCCGATGTGGTGATTTATGATGCCACCTATACGGATGACGAATATCATCATCCCAAAACCAGTAAGAAAGGCTGGGGACATTCGACCTGGCAAGAAGCCGTTAAAGTGGCTAAAGCCGCCAATGTGAAACGGCTCGTCATTTTCCATCATGACCCGATCCATAACGATGAGTTCCTCGATCAGATGGGAGAACAGGTCAAAGCCGCCTTTAGTAGTAGTCTCCTAGCACGAGAAGGGATGACCGTGGTGATTGCTCCCTCTCCCGGAGCCTTCATGCCGGCCCATGCTAAAGTTTGAGTCAACTGGGAGACCGGTCGAGCCAATACCTGATATCCCGTCGTTCTTGTTTACAGTACAACGCCTGTGTGGGTCACGTCTTCTTTAACAACCGCCCTGAGTCCCGCCAATGTTGCCTTAGGGAACTTCGATGGTGTACATCTTGGCCATCAAGCGGTGATTGCAAAAATTCTGCATCAGACCCCTCAACGGGATTTATCCATGTCCCAGGTTCTCGGTGAACGCAGCGAGAGTGAACCGGGATCTCGCCTCAAACGAGAACGCGGCGATCGCAGCTACGCCACCGTCGTCTCCTTTACCCCCCATCCCCAAGAGTTTTTTAGCGGCCAACGGCGATCGCTGCTAACCCCCGTTAACGAAAAAGTCGAGCAGTTGCGATCGCTCGGTGTCGAACAACTGGTCCTGCTTCCCTTCACCCAAGCCTTAGCTCGTCTCAGCCCCGAAGCCTTCGTCGAGGAAATTCTGCGCCGCTATCTCAACGCCAAACGAGTCAGCGTCGGTGAAAACTTCCACTTTGGCCGCGATCGCTCCGGGAACTCTCAGCGGCTGCGGCAGATTGGCCAACAGTACCACATCGAAACCTGCATCAGCGGACTACAAGAACTCGATGGCGATCGCATCAGTAGTTCCACCATTCGCCAAGCCCTGGCCGCCGGACAAATCCAACCGGCCAACCGCCTCCTCGGTCGTCCCTATCGCCTCAACGGAACCGTGGAACTCGGACAACAACTCGGTCGCACCCTCGGCTTCCCCACCGCCAACCTGAAACTTCCCGACGATAAATTTCTACCGCACCGGGGTGTTTACAGCACCTGGGTCCAACTCGACGATGGAACCTACCACCCCGGTGTCATGAATCTCGGCTGTCGCCCCACCGTCGCCGGCGATCGCCCGAGCGTCGAAGTGCATCTGCTCGATTGGGACGGCGACCTCTACGATCGCCCCCTCAGCCTGCATCTGATGACCTTTCTACGTCCCGAACAGCAGTTCCCCGGTCTCGATGCCCTAACAGCCCAAATTCGCCAAGACTGCCAAACCGCGCGATCGCACCTAGACTCCCTCCCCCACCCCGGATCATCCCTCACCCCGTAACCGCCACCATGGATCATCTGCAACCCCTGCAACGACTGCGTGACAACCTCAGCAAAACCCTCGTGGGTAAAGATGAGGCCGTGCGCTTAGTCATCGTCGCCCTCCTGTCCGGGGGCCATGCCCTCCTCGAAGATGTCCCCGGTGTCGGTAAAACCCTCCTAGCCAAGTCCCTGGCCCAATCGATTGGCGGTAAATTTCAGCGCATCCAATGTACCCCAGACCTTCTCCCAACCGATATTACCGGCACTAACATCTGGAACCCCCAAAGCGGTAGCTTTGAATTTCTACCGGGTCCCGTCTTCGCCAACGTCTTACTGGCCGACGAAATTAACCGGGCCACCCCCCGCACCCAATCAGCCCTCCTCGAAGTGATGGAAGAAAAACAAGTCACCGTTGATGGCCAATCGCGACAGGTTCCACAGCCGTTTTTCACCATCGCCACCCAAAACCCCATTGAATATCAAGGAACCTTCCCCCTTCCCGAAGCGCAAATGGATCGCTTCATGCTCTCACTGTCCCTCGGCTACCCCAGCGAAACCGAAGAACTACAAATGTTGCAGGGATTAGCCAGCCGTATCCCTGTAGAGCAACTCCAACCCTGTTTGAGTCTCGAAGAGTTACACCAACTCAGTCGACAGGTGGCGACAACGACCGTTGAGGCTCCTTTGCAACAATATATGGTGAATTTAGTCCGTAGCACCCGCGTCGATGATGACGTGACCCTCGGAGTCAGTCCCCGAGGTGCGGTGGCCCTACAACGGGCCAGCCAGGCCTATGGCTTCCTAGAAGGACGAACCTATACCACTCCCGATGACGTGAAATGTATGGCTCCCTACGTGCTAACTCACCGTCTGATTCCCGCCGGTGGCCGCAAGGGAGAGGCGATTATTGCCCGTTTACTCGAAACCGTCCCCATCCCCTAGGCGTACAGGGCCATCTTCGGCGGCGGCTCGGCGTACGGCTTCGGCCACGGTGAGTGTGTAGAGGCTTTGACGGGGGTCGAGATAGAGAGGTTGCCCTTGCACTAGATAATCCAAGACTCGCTGCATATCTTGGGCAAATAGACCCCGTCGAGAGCCGACGGCGATCGCCTCGGGTTGCTTTCCCTGACGGAGTTGGCCCCCGTCGGGTGTCAGATGCAGCAATCCCCCGACGCCTCGCGCTTCTAGGAGATGTTCTTTCTCGGTAAAGCGATCGCCTTTACCATAAATCACATCCGCAAAGACTCCCGAGGTAAACCGCAATTGAGCCTTGCACAGACAGGCCCGGTAATAGTCTGACTCGGCCCCGGGCCAAATACGAGTCTGGGCGGTGACGGACTCGACTTGACCGAAGACGGACACGAGGCGATGCAGTCGCGAGAGAGCGCCGATGAGGGGAAAGCCAAATTGCTCTAGGGAATAGGTCCAACGCCGAGGAGCGGGATGTTTGGGGTTGATGGTGCAATAACGAACATCACTGACCCCGCCGAGATGGGGCAGATAGTCCAGAAAGGCTCGGTGCAGTCCTCCGAGGAGTTCAATATGGGCGATATGCAGCAATCTCTGCTGCTGGTTAGCCAGAGCGAGGAGAGCTTGACCTTGGGCGGGATTGAGAGCCAGGGGATATTCCGCCAGGACGTGTTTGTTTTGAGCGAGGGCCGCCTGGGCGATCGCCGCCCGCTGATGATTTAGGCTGGAGATGACCACGAGATCGAGATCGTCTCGTTCGATGAGTTGTTGCCAACTTGGACAGGGAACCGCTTGCCAGGTTTGGGCAAACTCACAGGTACTCTCCCAAGTGCGGCCCGCCACGGCCAGCAACTGAGCGCGGCGATCGCCGTTGAGGGCCTGCGATCGCCAGCGAGCAACAAACCCAGTTCCCACTAAACCTACGCGAATCGGCGGTTCTTCGAGCATTTTTCTGTTTTTCTAGTCTCAGCCTGCGTATTCATCACTGTAACCCAGTTCTGTCCAAGCCTTGAGTTGTTGAGAAGCTAAGACTTGGATTGACTTATTTTCAGATTGGCCTGATGCGATCCATAAGCAAATCCGCATTGAATTAGGAATTATTATAATAAATTTCGTTACAAAGATTGCCGATCTAGGGGTTGCATCCGTTAACTTTTCCCGTAATATCAGAGATAGAAGATACCTAAGCAACTCAGGTCGGTGTCCAAGACTCCGATTTGGAGGATTAGGAAAACTTATTGATATAGAGAGGATCATTTCATGGCTACTTACAAGGTCACGCTCGTTAACGAAGAGCAAGGTCTCAACACGACGATCGAAGTTCCCGATGACGAGTACATCCTCGATGTCGCCGAAGAGCAAGGCTTAGATCTGCCTTACTCCTGCCGTGCCGGTGCTTGTTCGACCTGCGCTGGTAAACTCACCGAAGGAGGCATCGATCAGTCTGACCAATCCTTCCTCGACGATGAGCAGATCGAAGCGGGTTATGTGCTGACTTGCGTGGCTTACCCCACCTCCGACTGCACCATCGAAACCCACCAAGAAGAAGCACTGTACTAGACAAGTTTTTTAAGGTGCGACGCTGACTGAGTGAGTCGGTCAGCGTCTTGTATCCCCATAGCTTAAAGGCTAACGCGACCCGCAACGAAGCAATCTGCTTTGGCGCGGGTTTTTCACGGCCAGCGACGGCGATCGCAGACCTGCCAGACTATACTAGAGGCGATCGCCCCCAAAGTATCGATCCTGCCACCTAAGTTTGCCCCCTAAGTTTGCCACCTAAGTTGTTAATGCTAAGTTGTTAATGCCTAAAGTTAGCGTTTGTATCCCCACCTATAACCGGCAAACCCTGCTTCCCTTTGCCGTAGACAGTGTCCTCAAACAATCATTTCAGGATTGGCAACTGATTGTCTGTGATGATGGGTCTACCGACGAAACCCCCACCTTAATGCAGGCCTACGAACAGCAAGACGATCGCATCCGTTACCTACGCCATCCCCAGAATATCGGCAAAAGCAACAACATGCGCTCCGGCTTTGATGCGGCCGAGGGAGACTACTTTATCAAATTTGACGACGACGATCGCCTCACCCCCGAATTTCTCACCCAGATGGTGGCCATCTTAGATAACCATACCAAGGTCGATTTTGTCAGTTGCGACCATTGGCTGATTGATGACACCAACCAACGAGATACTGAAGCCAGCCGAGAAAACTCTCGCTATTGGGGACGAGAATCCCTCTCGACTGGCATCATCGAAAACTTGCTAGAAGTAGTATTTATTCACCAAAGTCTGCAAGTGGGAACCACCCTCTTTCGTAAACCCGCCTTAGACGCGGTGGGGTTCATGCGGGCCGATTTACAAAACTGCGAAGACAATGACCTATTAGTGCGGCTGGCTCTAGCCGGGAACGTCGGCTATTACCTCGATGACTGTCTCATGGAATATCGAGTCCACGCCGAACAGCAAAATCTGCAACGGGATATCCGCTATCTCGAAGATAAACTCAAATACCTAGAGTATTTTGACTTTCACGACTACGCCTCCTTAGAACAAAACCGCCAACAGCGTCTCCAAGACACTCGCCTATTACTCGGCCTACGCTACATCGAGGCCAATCAACTGCATCGAGGCCGGCAGATTCTACGAGAGTATCGACAACAGGATATGTCTAATCGCAAAGCCATGTTTGGCCTGACCCTGTCTTACCTTCCCGCCGCTGTTCGCGGCAGACTCTGGAATTTGGCCCGCCGCCTCACACCTCGCTCCTATATGGAACAGATGCGTCAAGGAAATTCCTAAGTCAGCTCACCCCCTCGAAGCTTCGCAGCGGAAAAAGGGTCTCCCTTGGCGTTATGATGGAGTCATGGCAACCATTGATATCCTTGGGGTCAAACACGTTTACGAGTTAACTGATCCCGTCCCTAACGGTTCTGTGTTGGTCTTCATTCACGGTTGGCTGCTTAGTCGTCACTATTGGCAGCCTGCCATCGATCGCCTATCGCGATCGCACCAATGCTTAAGTTACGATTTACGGGGCTTTGGCGACTCCCAACTGTCCCCAGATTGTCCGTCTCCCATGGGGTATAGTCCCGCCGACTATGCCAAAGACCTAGACCACCTGCTCGAACAACTCAATCTCAACGAGGTCTGGCTCGTGGGTCATTCCCTCGGTGGCACGTTTGCTTTGTGGACGGCCCATTTATTCCCCGAACGAGTCAAAGGGGTCATTTGTCTCAACGCCGGCGGCGGAATTTACCTCAAAGAAGAATTTGAACGCTTCCGAGCCGTCGGCCAGCGCATTGTCCAATGGCGATGGCGCTGGTTCAGTCAGGTGTCTGCGATTTGCTGGCTGTTTACCCGAGCCGCCGTGGCCAAGCCTCTATCCTTTGCTTGGGGACAACAACGAGTCATTGATTGGGTGATGGCTGATGCGGATGCGGCTTTAGGGGCGCTTCTCGACTCGACGACGGAGGAGGAAGTGCATCGTTTGCCCCATATTGTCTCCCAGCTTCAGCAACCGGTTTATTTCATCGCCGGGGCCAAGGACACGATTATGGAACCGAAATATGTCCATCATTTAGCCAGTTTTCACCCCCTTTTCAAACGCTGTTGCGGCGCTAATGTCATCGAACTCGACGGCTGCGGCCATCTCTCAATGTTGGAACAGACCGACCAATTGCTGCACCATCTCGACGAGATTATTAACGCCCAAATTATCGGGGATGACGCCGCCGATGAAGTGGCCTAGGATTCAGGGTTGACCGCTAGGGGGTCAGACTCGACGGGGGGCGACTGGTCTTGGCTGAGGAATTCAAAGGCCTGGGCGATGAACTGGGCGCAAATTTGCGGGGAGGCTTCATAGAAGTGACTCCAGGCGGCGGCTCGGTCTTCATCATAGCGGTCAATCCGTTCGGGATAACGCTGTTGCCAAGACAGACGCACGGCGTGACCGATGAGGATGTCTAAGACAATATAGTCGTCGATTTCTAACTCGGGGTTGCGATCGAAAATCGCCTGTAATTCCATTAAGGCTTCAATGGTGAGATGGCGATATTGGGGGGCGGGAATTTTGTTTAACAGCCGTTCAACCCGTAGGGCAAAGTTTTTCTCCCCTGGTGTCATCTCGGCCAGGATATATTCGCTCTCGATGCGGTTGCGACTTTCGAGTTTATCGCCAATCACGAGGCCCTTACAATGTTGGAGGATTTGCCAGACTCGGGGATAAAACTGCTTGGGAACCCGTCCGGCGGCCCCATCTCGTTGACGTTGACGTAACCAGTCGTCGGGGGGTGTTTCCTCGGTCATGTCTTGGGGAAGAACCCGCCAGTCAATGGTGCTATTTGAGGATTTGATATGGAGCGATTCTTGCTCTTGTAGGCGACGGTTAAAGCCTGTATAGCCGGCGATCGCATCCCGCAGGCGGGTTTGAATCTCAAAGGGACTCAGTTGCATTAGTTGACTGTAGGCTTCATCCTGAGTCATCGTAAATTCACTGACAATTTCACTGGTGAGCAGCAAAATGAGATAGCCAACTCGCAGGGTTAACAAGCCATCGAATAAGCTGGGTTCAGCTTGAATCATTAAACCCAGATAGATGGCAATTTCTTGAGTTAGGACGCGATCGCGGACATCTTCATGACAGAAGCAATTGATTTTCTCCATCAGTTCGTTATGAGGGAGGGGACTGGTGATAATCGACTCCTCACTGTAGGATTTGCCAATCGCTAACTGTTTTTGACGCACCACAATATCGGTGACGGCTTCGGTTAAGCCTAAACTGGCTTTACCGAGTAACCCCGCCGCATAGCGAACAACAGACCATTGAACTTCCGCCGCATCGCCTACATCACTATGACTGGCTTTGTTATAGAGTTCTTCGAGCAAATCCGCCAGCGTCACCGGGGTTCCTTCTCCTAACCCTGTGTCAAAGTCTAAGCCTTCTAAGGTAACTAGGCCATGGAGAATTTCAACTTGTTCGTAGATATTTTCCGACTCCCGTAAACGGTGAATCAGCACTTGGCCATCCCGTTCGCATTCTAAACTAAACTCCTGGGTGGGAGTTAGGGGACGACTTTGGTCTGGATTGTAGAGAAGATAGGAACTGCGGAGTTCGGCTTCAGTTTTAGAGGGTGGGGAAAATTCAAAGTCTTCCAAATCATCGATTCGCTCGCTTCCGGCGGTCAACATCAACTGATTAAGAGACCCTAAACGAACGGGAGTTCCTTTGCAGTCGCCATCGCGTAACTGCAACATCAGTTGTAATAAGGGTTCTTGACCGGTTTCGACTAATTTACGAGTTAACATTAAGACCAAAGTGGGACGACCTAAGTTGTACCAATGACGAGAAATATAGGCGATTTCACTTTCAATTTGAGCGACTAAAAAGTGATAATCTAGGGTTAGATAAAACTGTTGCGGATTGACAAATGAGGGCAAAAACATGACGCGATCGCCACGAATGCGAAAGACTTGAGCCGTCGTCAAACTACGAACCAAACGAATCGGTCGCCCGGTTAGATTTAGTTTATCATTGCGTCCAACTTGATGATAAATCCAGGCGAGTTCTTGAGCCTCACTGAGCTTAACTGGCTCAATTTCAGCGAGAGTTTCCGTCGCAATTCCATAACTGGCGAGTTCATCTTGTAATGCTTCATCTTCAGCCAGCAGCGCCACTTGAACCACAGAAGGATACGGCTTGCGTTTATGTAAATGTCGTCCGAGGGGGTCGATATCGCCGCGATCAATCAATCCTTCCTCAATAATTTCGCCAAGCCAGTAGAGACTTTGCGCCCAAACTAAGGGGATATTTTCATTGGGGAGTCGAGTTTGAGAATGGGGAGTTTTTCGTTCAGAATCTAGGGCTTCTTCAGGGACATAATACAATTCTGGCAGCAGTTTCCAGCCATCTTTATCCACCAGAATGTTTTTGATTTTTTGGCCATACTCACGGGCAGTTTGTGTATTGCCCATAAAGAGGTGATTCAAATACAAATAGCAGAAGAAGAGCGGCCATTCACATTCAATATTTTCAAACTGTTGCAGTTCTTGCGGCTCATAATGGAGCCGGTTACTATCTTCAATAACCGTCTGATGACCATCCCGAAGAAACCGTTTACAACCGTAATTTCCTTCGAGCTTATCGACAATTTTACGGTGGGTGCGATCGCGCAACTTTCTATCCTCAACCCCAAAGGCCGGAAAGCCAATCACACTCAACAAGGCCGCATCAACTTCTTTGGAATTTGACTCACGAGGAAGCAAGGCTTCTAGGGTAATTCGGGCGCGGGCAATGTCATCGGGAACCACATGAATCACCGAAGCCTGATCACCGCGACTGCCGAATACATTAACACCCTGCATCGCCTCTAAAGCGGCCTTCGCCATCCCCACCGAACTCGCATTAAGTTCCGGCTTACCATGATTGATTTTGTTGCCCCGTTCCCAAATCCCATAATCAGGAGTGCGGTAAGTGCGGCCAATATAATAGACCAAATTTTGCACAAAGTTGACCTCATCCAAATTAAAGACAATTTGCAGTCCCGAGGCGGTCATTTGGGACAACATCACCAAAAAAACAGAGGTAGCGTCAATCTGAAGATGTCCCCATTCATGATCACCGACCACAGGATTGCCGCTACTGGTGTCATATTTGGCATGAAGAGCATCAAGGGGATCTTGAGTATGCTTGAAGCGTTCGACTTTATGAGCCTGGTTCATCATCGAACGTAGCAAACCCCGCATCAGTTTCACGACACTCTGTTCGAGTTCGTAAGCTCGTCCCTGTTCCGTATCAATTTTGCGGTACGCCAAGGCCAACCCCCAAACCGCCAAGATGCTATAGACGTTATCTCGCACCCAAGCATCGGTATAGTCGCCATGTTCCGTGATGGCGGTACTCGCCGGTAGCAAGCCACTGACGGGATGTTGTTTGGCGAGGATAACCCCTTTTATTTCGTGATAGAGGCGATCGAGTTTGGGGTTAAGCATGGTTGGGAGAAGGGAACAGGGAACAGGCAACAGGCAACAGGCTACAGGCAACAGGCAACAGGCAACAGAAAATATCTACGGGCGTACCTTTAGGGTCGCCCGCTTCGGGCAATCGGTTATTTTTTGATAACTTCCTGCCATTCTAGGACGACTGGGAGCGGAATTTGTAGCGTAGCCGATCGCTCCTTCAGGGGCAAGCTTAATTCCAGAGAACTGCGGGAGGGCAGACGATTGGCGATGTCGCGAAAATCATACTCACCGATATTAGGACCCGGGGGGTTTTCGGCAAAGTCATCGGCGGCTTCTAAGCTGTCCCCCCGTGAGCTGGTTAACTTTAGGGGCTTGGGATGCTGAAACTCAACCGCTCCGGGAAATCCCGCCAATCGTAGATTGAGATTACTTTGCTCGGAATCTTCAACCCTTTTGTAGAAGATGACCTGCCAGGTGTTCCCCAAACTATCCTTGAGGGTATGACGGGTTTGATAAACGACTTGTCCGGGAGCTTCTGTTTGTTGTCGAATCGGGGCCGCTTGGGCGGCGGGGAGTGTGGGGAGGCTGGAGAAGACGGTTCCCAGCAGCAGCAGCAGGCTACAGAAGACAAGCAAGGAATGAAGGAACCGCTGAGGGAGTCCTGTCCAGGAGAAGCGAGTTGGGAAAAAATCTGGGTCTTTATCGTTCACGGTTAACCTCGCAAATGCAACGCTATCGTTGAGATTTTAACGCGGTTTTCGGCGTTCTGGGTCGAATTTTCCTGACTCAGTTGGGAGCTGACTGTCCATTCTCGATGGGGATATGGTAGGTTTGCCTGGAGATATCACAAGTTAAGGTTTCTGGTGGCAAACTTGAGGTGGGTGTTCCGTTGGCTTCTGATGAGCCTATTGGTGGTGATGTTGGCGGCTTGTTCGGCGGTCCCGGTGTTTTTTGATACGGACTTAGTGGCCGATGCGATTTCCCTGCAACTTGAACAGACGCAGGCGCAGTTAAGTTCTCAGTTGCGATTGGCGCAAACTCCCACCTGGCGGGTTGAGCGTGTGCGAGTGACGGATAATGCGCCGGTGATGATTCAAGATTTACCGGGCTATCATCTTCAGGGAACCTATCGTTTAAGCATCGATCTCCCCACGGGAACGCTAACCCGGCCCAAACAACCCTTTGATCTTTATCTCCAGGGACAAAAGGAGGGCAAAACTTGGCGTTTAGCGAGGTATGGCCCGCCGCAGATGGGGGCTGAACCGGCTTGGACGACCTATCTGATTACTCCAGAGGGCTATTACGGGGATTAGGAGAAAGGCGTTAGGAGGCGGCTTGGAGTTCGTCGAGGTGGGCGAGAACCTCTTGACTGTGGATGGAGGGATTCACTTTGACGAAGCGATCGCGAAGCATCCCCTCGGGATCGATAATGAAGCTATGGCGCACGGAACGGGAATAAATCCAGGAACCGTAGGCTTGACTGACGGCCCCACCCACATCGGAGAGGAGGGGAAACCGCAATCCTTCTGAGTCGCAGAACTCCTCATGGGACTCTACATCATCAGCACTAATACCTAAAATTTGGGTGTTGCGATCGCGGTATTTGGCTAAATCTTGCTGAAAACGTCGCGCTTCGAGGGTACAACCAGGGGTAAAATCGGCGGGGTAGAAGTAGACAACAACCCATTGACCGCGATAGTCAGACAGGGACACATTACCGTCGCCGCTATTCGTCGCAAGGGTGAAGTCTGGCGCCACTTCGTTGAGGGGAGGAAGTGTTCCCCCCATGGCCCACGCGGGTTGATTCAAGCCGGTTAGGGGGGTAAACAGGCTGATGCTGGCCAGAATTAGGGCCAGTAATAGTTGTCTGAGAAACGACCGACGCTTCATGATTTCGGAGAATTGTAGTAATGTGAGTAGTTGGGTTTCAGTCTAACAAACTCCAGGGTAAGATGATGACGGAATTTGTCTTTGTTGATTGTTAAATTCATGATTGGCTTGTTGACTGCCTTATGACGTCGTTGGATCTGTTTCTTGTGAATGCTGACGCCACCTACCGCCTGGGTGAAAGACTCGGCCAGGGATTACCCGCTGGGACGACGTTACTGCTGCAAGGGGATTTAGGGGCGGGTAAAACGACTCTCGTTCAAGGAATTGGCGCGGGGTTAGGGATTGGCGATCGCATTGTTAGCCCCACGTTTACTCTAATCAATGAGTATGATAATGGTCGGATTCCTCTGTACCATTTGGATTTATATCGCCTTGATTCGGCTGAGGTACAGGGGTTACAGCCTCAGTTGTACTGGGACGGTTGGGAGGTTGAACCGGGGTTGATCGTGGTTGAATGGGCTGAGCGTTTACGGGAGTTGCCTGATTCGTATTTGACACTGCATTTGTTGTATCAGGATGAGGCTCGCCAATTGCTGGTTTCAGGAACACCGGATTTATGTAGGCTTTGGAAGCGGTTAACTGTGGATTTTTAAGTGTTAATTATTCCTGCTAAAATTAGACGATTTTAGAGCGGGGGTTAGGGTTGATTGACCGAAGAAGGTTGAGAACAGTTGGCTTGATAAAGCTGTTCAAAATAGGCTTTGAGTTCCCTGGAAACGGCGGTAAGTCGAATAGCAAAACAGCCTGGGGGTAAGTGATCCTCTTTAATGACTTTCCCATAAAACTCATCGGTCCCCTCTCCAACTGGTTGAGAGTTTTTTATCATAAATTTGATATTTGTCAAGGGTTTAGCGGTATAATTTGAGGTAATATGAGCAGCATGGGGTGAGAGTTTGATGAGATGACCTTGATAATGGCGATCGCTAAGTTGTTTACCCTGTAAGGGGGTAAAGGAGACGCTTAGGGCCGCGTGGAGGTCATGAAGTGGAAGTTGCTCACGGGATAAACTAAGGTTATGTTTCCCGGCAATTCCCACGACTGAATAAATTGAGATGGGTTGAATGACACCTTTAGGACAGACTTTTTCTTGGCCGTCAAAATCGACGATGTTATCGACTTCATCTAAGGTGGATTCCGTGACTAAAATCTGTCCGCCGACGGTATAGGATTCAATGCGATAGGTTAAATTAACTTGAGAACCGACTACGCCATATTTTGTCCGTTTGAGGGAACCAATGTTACCGACGACAACTTCTCCGGTATTGATACCAATACCCATTTCTAGGGTGGGGAGATCTAATTCCGTCATTTTTTGGTTCACCTGAGTCATGGCTTGCTGCATGGCGATCGCACAGGCGATGGCCCGTTCAGCATCATCCCCGCGTTGAGTTGGTGCGCCAAAGAGGACTAAAATCCCGTCCCCCATGAACTCGTCAATGGTTCCTTGATAGGCGGTAATGGCATCGGCCATGGCTTCGAGATAGATGTTTAAGATAGATAACACTTCTTCGGGGGGGAGTCGTTCCGAAATGCTGGTGAATCCCCGTAAATCGGAGGTGAGAATGGTGATTTTACGGCGTTCTCCTCCTAAACGTAATCCTTCGGGGGTTTCTAGGATGGTGGCGACGACTTCATCGGTGAGGTAGCGACTAAAGGTATGGCGAATGTCGATCGCCGATCGCGCCACATAGGCGACGACAGACAAGGCGGCTATTCCTTGAGCCAAGAGGGGGGGGAGTAGGGGAATCCACCATCCTTGTAAAAAGGCCAGATAACTGATGCCAATGATTAGGGTTCCCGAGAGAAGTTGCCCTAATAGTCGCATGGCGCGATCGCTATAGCGCCAAATCCAAGCTAAGCCAGCTCCCGAGATGGCGGCGAAGAAAATCCAGGCCCATTCTAGGGGTTTGGGGAGGGTGAGAATCTGCGATCGCCCATCGAGGACGGTACTGAGGATATGACTGACGACATTGGCGTGCACTTCGAGGCCTGAGGTTTTCTGAATCCCTTTAGCCTGGATACTCAACGGCGTATCAAAGAAGTCTTTTAAACTCTCGGCGGTATGGCCAATCATTACCGTGCGATCAAAAAAGATATCGCTAGAGATGTTCCCTTCTAGGATGTCCCGCAGTTCAACGGTTTCAAAGGTTTTGCCATTGTTACGATAGTTGATAAAAATTTGGTAGCCGCGATCGTCAAAGGCGCCATAGCCGCCATCACCACTAGAGAGGGGGACAAATATGGTTTCTCCGAGTTGCACCCATTGCCGCTCATCCTCGGTGATTTGCGGGGTAATTCCCTCGGGTTCGAGGTGGAGTAGGGCCAGATGTAAGCCGATACTGAGGACAATCTCTTGGGATTGAGGATCGGTGAGATAGAGAAAGGCCCGTCGTAGCCGGCCATCTTTATCCCGAGGTAAATCATTGGCGCCAATACGCCCCAATTCGGCTAAGACTGGAGGAGGATCGACCCGTTCGGCTCCCCCAGTGATTTTGGCAATACCAATGAGATTCTCGATCTCTCCGTAGAGCTGTGTTAGCTCAGCATAGCCGGGTTCGAGGGGTGGGTTTTCCCGAAGTAACTGGGGTTGCTGCCGAAACATCTCGACAATCTCCGGGTAGGGAGGGGGTACGGGTAAATCCCGGTAAATATCCAGGCCAATGGCCCGAGGTTCAGCGGCGGCGATGCGTCGCAGGGCCTCGGCCAGAAGCTTGTCGTTGATGGGATGGCCGTAATGTTGCAGATCCGCTTCGGAAATGCCAACGACTAAGATACGTTCATCGATGGATTCGGCTGGCCGCAGACGAAAGAACATATCTAAGGCGGCGAGTTCTGGACCCTGGAGGACTCCCGTGGCTCGTAAGAGAAAAACCAGTAGGGTTGTTGTGGGAGCGATCGCCCAAATGCCTCGCCACCGCCAAATCTGTTGTCGCAGTTTATCCCACATGAGAGTTGAGTTTGGGAAGACCATTGGATGCACCCAAGATGGCGGGTTCCCTAACCGTCAATCAGCTAGATTCTCTGAGTTGGAGTTTCAGCGTTGACGACTAAAACCGCAGTTCTCCGGCGTCGTCGACCTCTTCGGGAACGTCATGGCCGGATAGGCGATCGCGGTTGAGGGAGAAAAACTGGATTTGCGGCATCTCCATCGAGGTTCGCGGGCCATCCCCAGGGGAGGCGATCTCAATCTGGGTATCAGCCGCGATCAGATCTAAGTCTGTGAGGATATCGGGCCAGGCGTCGAGGCGGTTAACCATCACGTCTAAATAGTCAAACCAAATCCCGGCACTTCCATAAAGATAGGCTAGGTCTTGAGCATTATTGGTATTGTCTAGCTCGACGGCCTGTTCGGGTTCGGGTTCGATGCGTTCGATCCAACCATCGTAAATTGCCAAGGTGGTCGGATCTTGTCTGTCCTGTAGGTTACATTGAATTTCGAGATACCAACGATAGGTCTCTCCCACCTCTAAGCCGGGTTCATCGGCGGAGGGAGAAAACCGTAAAATATGTTCTTGTTGGTTGAGGTTGGGCGGTAAGGCGACGCTGACACGATGGACTTCTTCTATGTCCCCACTGTTGTTATCTCGTTCAATAATAATTTCGGCTGTTTCTAAGCCGGCTTTAGCACTGGCGATATACCAATATAAGCTCGGATGCTCTTGATAGGTGAGACCAAAGTAAGCCTGCTCGTCATCGCTGGGCATGAGGGGGACGACATGAATACAATCGGAACGTCGGGTAGCGCCTCCTTCGGCTGAGTCAGGGGCACCGCGATCGGGAGGGGAGAACTCAACGGCTCGTCCCTGAGAGTTGAGGGGCGTTTCTTGACTCGGGGCTGGAAATTGCGCCTTGACTGGAGTTAGGGGACTGCTGAGCAAACCCAGTAGCAGCCCCAGGCTCACGGTTAGGGATGAAACAGGATGATAAGCCATAGCCATAGGGACATAAAGGATAATAGGAGGTCGGCTCGCTCATGATGGACAGCTAACTAGACGGTGGGAGTTAGTCCGGCGGTTTGTCTCATGGGCTTAGTTAAAGTCTAGCGTGGGATCTCGCTGTTGATTGATTTGCTGTCCCTTGAGACGCTCAAAAGGCGGATTTGTTGGTCAAAGCCTCCTCGTTGTTGCTGCCGCTGGGATTGAACTTGTTTCAGGGTGTCTGGGCTGATGTGATAGCTTTTTAAGAGGGCTTCAATGACTTCGCTGAGATCGGCCAGTTCACTCAGGAGATCTTCAGCGTTGGCTTGGGCGGCTTCTTGGGCTTCTTCGATGAGTTTGTCTCGTAGGGCTTGCCGGTATTGTTCGCGATCGAGATATTCGATTTCACAGGTTTTACCAGCTTTTTTGATGATTTCAGGGATGCGATCGCGCACTAATTTATGAGGAAATTGGGTCATGATATATAGCAAAGGTTGGTTGACATAGGACAAAAAACGGGGGCAAAGAAGGCAAGAGGCAGGAGGCAAAAGGCAAAAGGCAAGAAGGGTATTCTCTCTCAAATCAGACTGTCAATCAGGTGATTTTTGATTGCTATTAGTTCGTTTTAGTTCTGTTTAAATCAGGGTTATCCATAAACAATAAAATAAGATAAAGTGCCGATTCCTAAACCCAGCATGGCAGTGACAAAAATCAAGAGCAAGGATTGTAGTGCTGTTAGTCCCATGATCGTGGCATCTAATCGGTAGAGTAATCCAGCCGACATTAATAGCACTAAATGAGAGAAAATAGAGATTTCGGTTAAAAAGATTACTGCCAGAAAGGCAGCAGTCATGGCGGTTAAAAATCCCCGAAAGTTAGAGTTTAACCAGCGGGTACAGATGTACGAATAACAGACCAAGGTGAGGCGAGGGCTTCGGCTAAGGCAATGGTCATAATGAAGGTCAAAAGCCAAAGTTTCCAGGAGGCTTGGTCTTCAAGGAGAATCCAACCCAGATTGATATAAACCAGCAGAAAGATACTAAATGAGAGCCAAGAGCGGGTTTTAACGGTTGAGAGTAGGTGCAACGGACCCATGTGGCAAGACTCGGTTAAGACTTAGAAAAGCAACAACACAGAAGAGAAAGCATTGGCGACGTAGGGCGGTTAGAGGTTGGTGGAAATGGCTTGAACGGGACAGGTGGCGATGCACTGTTCGCAGACGATACAGCGCGATCGCGTAAAGTGTAGTTCAAAGGTCTCAGGATGCAGGGATAGGGCCTGGGTGGGACAAACCCCCGTACAGAGGCCACAGTCAACGCAAGCGGTTTCATCGATTTCGATTTCGCCACTGGCGATGGATACGGCGATATCTTGGCCGCGCATCCAGTCGATGGCTTCGTGGATTTCGTCAATGTCTCCTAACAGTTCTAGCACCAGTTTACCAATTTGGTTGGGGGCGACTTGGGCGCGAATAATGTTGGAGGCGATGTTAAAATCCTTAGCCAGTCGGTAGGTGACGGGCATTTGCACGGATTGGCGGGGAAAGGTGAGGGTGACGCGCTTTTTCATGAAAATAAGTCTCTCAAGGGCGATCGCCCGGCTAGGGCTTTAGACTAGAGATACTGTTGTTGTATGGCTGTCAAACGAACTCATGGGCGAGAAACCATTGGATACAAACCTTGACTCATCGGAGGCGACTCTAGCGGTACGAATCCGCAATTTTGTTGTGGTTACGGTGGCCGCCGTTCTCAGTGTCTTGATTGTTTTGGGACTTCAGACTCAGGGAACGACAGCCTCTCTGTCTAGCTTAGCGGACAGGTCGGTTCCTTTGGAGCTGGCCTTGGGCAATGACCAACCGACGTTTGTGGAATTTTACGCCGATTGGTGTACCAGTTGTCAGGCGATGGCGGGGGATATGGCGGCGTTGCGGGAAGATTATGGCGATCGCGTCAATTTT
>CAZXWM010000014.1:0-246 GCA_964644215.1 uncultured Phormidium sp. | reverse complement strand
CGACAACAGCAAATGGCTGCCGGAAATGAGCCAATATGAGGTCGATGGTATCCCCCATTTTGTCTTCTTAGATGAGACGGGAGAGGCGATCGCCCAAACCATTGGCGAACAGCCACGCCGGATTGTGGCGGCGAATCTGGAGGCTCTGTTAGCCGGGACACCATTGCCCTATAACCGCCAAGCTGGCCGGACTTCTGAGGTGACGGCTGCACCCAATTTAGGCGCTCAGGGGGATGATCCCCGTCG
>CAZXWM010000013.1:0-24404 GCA_964644215.1 uncultured Phormidium sp. | reverse complement strand
AGGGAATAGGGAATAGGGAATAGGGAATAGGGAATAGGGAATAGGGAATAGGGAACGGAAATTCCGTCTTAGTCACGTCGTTCCATCCATTGGGCGCTATACTGGGCTAGGCTGATGGCTTCAACCTACCCCGAAATGAGAGTGCTGAGAGTAATGTTACATCTGCGAGTTCTGTCCAAACCACTAGCCACCGCTGCAACCATTTCCCTGCTTCTACTCAGTGGCTGTGGGGGAAATGCCTCGAACGAAAACGCTCCCGTCGCCGAGGGAGAAAATAGCCCCGAACCCTGGCTGAACAACTATACAACGGCACTTTGGCAAATCGAGCAACAACGGCAAACTACCTACCCAGTTCTCCAGGAAAACATCCCTGATGCGGAACAAGCTGCCTTGGCTGAGGTTCGTTGCAATCAACCCGAGACAATTCGCGGCTTTTCACGAACTCTGCGGCGGGAAATTGTGGCTTACTGCGATCGCGTGGCTGAGATAATCGAAACGCAAAACTTAACGGTTGACGAGTTTAATCAGATTGGCGATCGCCTCGACGACGATTCCCGCCTCAACAATCAAGTCATAGAACAGTTAGCTGAATTACAACAGCAAGAACAGGGTTAGGCGAGACGGCTTAATAACGAGGAACCGAGCGATCGATAGCAGTAGAATAGGAATCAATCCCCCCAGCGATATTAAACACCCGTTTAAATCCCTGTGACTCTAACCATTGACAAGTGTACGCTGAGCGGATTCCATGGTGACATAACACATAGGTTTCCACATCAGGATCAAAACGCTCCAGAATCTTAGGAATCCACTCTTGAGATTGACTCAGGGGTAGATTCTCGAACCCTTCTAGGGCGGCGATCGCCACCTCTTGCGGTTCGCGCACATCAATCAATTGCAGGGGCTGCGTTTCGGAGGCTAGACGCTGCACTAATTCATTGACATCAATGGATTTAACGGACTCAACCATGGATTATCTTAATCAGTTTTTACGTTAATTTTTTACGCCAATCATCAGATATAAGCTATCACAGATTGAGAGATTAGCTTAGTCCTTAAAAAACTTCTGTAACGAATCTCCTAAGCTTTCAACTAGAGACGGATCATCCGATTCAAAGGAAAACTCTTTTGCTTCAATTTCCTTGACTTTTGCCTCAGGTAATCCCAATAAATCCCGAAGTTTCTGATACGCCGTCGCTTCTTCTTCGTTGATTTTAGGCTCATCTGGGGTACGAGAACTCGAAGCAATCACTTCGTAGCCTAACCGCAACACCAATTCCCGTTCTTCATCTGTTTTGAGTTTGGGAACCAAGTCTTCTAGGGGGATATTTTGAATACAATAGGCTTGCAAATCTTGCCGTAAGGTTTCCTGGTCTTCCGGGCTTTTGGCAAATAGCTCACCGAAGCGGGTGAGCATCACCTTAAGTTCTTCTTGGGCTAGTTCTCCATCGGCCCAGGCCATAGCGGCGACAATCCGCAGTAAGTTCATCTGGCGAGGAGAAATTGGTGGGGGTGCTGGAGGTTGAATCGGCATAGGAATAGGGAATAGGGGGGAAGAAGGCAAGAGGCAAGAGGCAGAATGCTATTTGGAGCTTGCCATCATGACGTTAACACGCGATCGCCATTGGCTCCCCAGGCAGTAAAAAAACTTTAGGGTTGTTGGGCCAGCCAAGCTTCAATCCCATCGGCGAGAGACAAGGCCAGGCGTTGCTGGTCTTGTTCGTCCATAATCCACTCATACTCATCTGGATTGATCATAAATCCTAACTCCAACAGGACAGACGGGGCAATTTGGGGACGGGTGAGGGCGAAGTTAGCCCAAAAGACTCCATATTCAGGGCGATTGAGGTCTCTGACTAGGTGACGGTAGAGAAATACCGCTAAATCCTGAGCCTGGGGGTGATACCAAAATGTGCCAATCCCGGCGGTATTTTCAGCATCGCCACTGTCGGGTAAAGCATTGTAATGGAGACTTAAAGCCAGGGTGGGTTCGGTTTTTTGAATCATGTCCATGCGATCGCGCAAACCCATATCAATATCGCTTTCTCGCGACAGAATCACCCTCGCTCCCCGCCGTTCGAGTTCATCTCGCAACAGTAAACTTACCGTAAGGACCGGTTCTTTTTCCCGAATCCCCGTCGGACTGGTTGCCCCGAAATCCTCAGGCCCCCCATGGCCAGGATCGATAAAAATGGTTGTCCCAGCTAAGGGTTGGCTGGGGTTGAGTTGAGGGGGATGTCGTAAACTCAGCACCAGGGTAGTGTTGTCATAGCGTAGGTCATAACCCCATTGCTGGGGCGAGTTCATCTCAAAGGTATATTGAACCCGATCGCCGTCTAAGGCTTGCCAGGTCATGCCCTCAATGGCAGGATTGGCGTTAAAGACAATTAAATCCGTTTGGGCGGTGGTGTTGTGGAGGGTGAGGCGGAATTGTCGCCCCTCTTGTTGCACTTGAGGCGGAACCCGAGAACTGAGGGGAAAGTAAATGTCTGTGCGATCGCCCCGTTGACGGCTACTAATACTACGAATCACCGCCTGGGGAGGCGCTCCCGCTTCATGAACCTCCACTTCACCTTGATGCACCCACACCCCATAATCGAGCCGTAGCCAGTCTCCTTCGCTTCCTGTAATGGCAGCTTCAACGCCTTGGGGAATGGGAGTTAGCCGAGAATAACTGGTTCCGGGGCCAGTACGAGATACGGCTTGAGAACTGATGATACGGGCAACTCGAAGGGGACTAACATTGGGAGAGACGATTTCAACCGCTCCGGCTGCGGTTTCTCGGAGACGGCGATCGCCCCGTCGTAGTTCAAAAACAGGCCGTCCTAAACTACCGCTACTCGCAAAACGATGACAAGCTCGGTAGCGACTGGCTCTGGTTCGTTGAGGTTGATTTTCCCCAGTGAGAACCGCCGCGTTACTCGGTAACTCACTCGACGTTGACTCAGGAAGCAAGGGAATCTGACGATTGCCGAGGCTCACCGAACCCGTCCAGTCTGCCCCTGGCGCTAAGGCACTAAAACAGACTAATTCTCCCACCTCTCGGGTAATGTCAACGGCCGGTTGTAGAGACCCTTGAGCAAACCCCAAGCCATTATCCGGGAAATTCGGCTCTCGGGAAAGGCGCCTCACGCGACGTTGCACCCGGCTACCCCCGACTTGTACCTCAATCACATTCTCGCCCATCTCCAGAGACACAGAGGGGGCAAAATGACCGGCTGGGGAGCGATAAATAGGATTACCATTGATTAACACCCGTTGCTCGGGGTCTGCTGTGCCGATGACAAAGATGCGATCGGCAACGGTTTCGTGGTTATCCGGTGGATAAGACCAATGAAGCAACGTATCAGCCTGCGCGGGAGCCGTGACGCTTAAACTCGCCAGAAGCGGAAGCATCCAAGCCACTCGTGACCTCGAAACTATCAACTGGGGACATGGCGAGTCAGGAAATAGGGGCATTGTCGAACGTTCAACCAAGGAACTAGAAGTGACCTCGTTCTACTTTAAACCGCAGTTGCAGCAGCGTCGACTCAAGGGTCTCGACAATCTCATGCAGTTGACGTAAATCGGCTTTCGCTCGAGCAACTGGTGCGGCCCGATTGCGCCCACCATGATTCTCGCTCCCTTCCTCGTCATAGGTTTGCGCCTGAGATTCGAGTTGGCGGGCTAAATCGGGCACGCGCAAAATGGCGGCACTACTGCTGGCTCCTTTGAGTTTATGGGCGAGTTGATATAATCGTTGCCAATCCTGTTGCTCCAACGCTGTTTTGATGGTGTCTATGGATTGAATGGCATCATCGGAGAAGGTTTCGAGTAGTTCTTGTTGAAATTCTAAATCGCCGCCGGTGATGGCCGCCATCTGTTGCACGTCAATCAGAGCCAGCTCCATTGACTCTGGAGATGACTCTGGAGATGACTCTGGAGATGACTCTGGAGATGACTCTGGAGAGGGTTCTGGAGAGGTGATAGCCTCCTGAAATTCCTCGCTTGAGGAGTGTTCAAGCTCACCGCTGGGAGTGGCCAAAGACTGATCCAACCAAAACTCTAAACGCTCGGCTAACCGTTCTCGTTTCACGGGTTTGCTGATGTAGTCGTCCATTCCCGCCGCTAGACATTTGTCTCGTTCTCCGTCTAAGGCATGGGCTGTCATGGCAATAATCGGTAGGCTGTCCCCGTATTCTTGGCGAATCCGACGACTGGTTTCATAGCCATCGAGGACGGGCATTTGACAATCCATCAAAATAATGTTAAAGGAGTCTTGCGCCAGGCGATCGAGGGCAATTTGGCCATTATCGGCACAGACGACATCGAGATAGCCCATCAGCTTGAGTTGATTGCGAACCACTTTCTGATTGACGGGGGTATCTTCAACCACCAAAATTTTGACCGAACGCCGCTCAGGGCAATCATGAGCGGCTCTAGGGGCGAGGCCTAACGATTCTAGCTCGGGTCTTGGGGTCTCGCTCACACCAGGGGCGGCGGGCGTCACACGGGCGGTAAACCAAAAGGTTGACCCCTGGCCCCATTGACTCTCCACGCCGATTTCGCCTCCCATCAACTGAGTTAATTGTTTACAAATCGCTAATCCTAAGCCAGTCCCGCCATATTGACGGGTAGTTGAGGCATCGACCTGAGAGAAGGATTGAAAGAGTTTATGTTGATGTTCCGGGGCGATGCCAATGCCGGTATCTTGGACGCTAAAGCGGATGAGCAGCGAGTCTGAGGGGGATTGAGAGTCCGGGTCTTCAAACCCGCCCTGGGGGCGATCGCAGCGGCGCGCTCGTAGCGTAATCGACCCCTGATCAGTAAACTTAATGGCATTACCGGCCAAGTTGATAAAAATCTGTCGTAATCGGGTTGGATCGCCCTGAACAGAGGCAGGAATGGTCTCATCGAGGATAACCCGCAGTTCGAGTCCTTTACTCTCGGCTTTAGCGTAGAGTAAGCGGGTGACATCGGTCATACAGCCTTTGAGATTAAAGGGGATGGATTCAAGTTCCATACGCCCGGCTTCGAGTTTGGAGAAGTCCAGGATATCGTTGACGATCGCCAGGAGACTTTCGCCACTGCTGCGGATAGTTTGTAGGAAATCCCGCTGTTCGGGGCTGAGTTGGCTCACCAGGAGTAAATCCGTCATGCCAATGACTCCATTCATGGGGGTGCGAATCTCATGGCTCATATTGGCCAGAAACTCACTTTTCGCGACTGTGGCGGCTTCGGCGGCGGTCAGGGCTTGACGCAGTTCAGCGGTTCGCTCTTCAACGCGATGGGCTAACCGTACCGAGGACTGTTTGAGTTTGCGGTTGGCCCGGCGCAGTTCCGAGAGATGATGACTGTTGACGATGACAATGGAGGTGGTGGACAGGGCCAGACTGGGGAGAACCAGGGGCGTGAGCCAGCCTTGGAGAAAGCTGATATAGGTGATGACACTGAGGCTGGTGACGCCAGTGCTGATGGTGATAGCTGCGGCTAGGAGTCCGAGGCTGTGGCCTCGCGATCGCCCCCAGAATAAGAGTTTCCCGGTCATCACCGCTCCAAGTCCTGACCACAGCAGAATCCACAGCCAAATGGCCTCGCGATGCCAGAGGCGCAATAGGGGGCGACCATCAAGAGCGGCGGCCAGGCTTTGGCTGACGATATTGGCGTGAACCACCGCCCCGGCCATTTGGGGCGGGTCTTGGGTCAGGTTGCTACTGTAGGGGGTGTAAAAGAAGTCGTTGAGGCTCGGGGCGAGTGGGCCAATAATGACGATGCGATCGCGAAATTGCTCAGGCTCAACGGCTCCCGACAGCACCTCGCTCAGGGTGACGGTTTCAAAGGTCTGACTTTGGTAATTCAGGGGAATTTGATAGCCACCAATCTCCTCAGAGAAATAATCCCCTACCTCCGGCGTAATCGGCACAAAGCGAGCTTGGCCCAGGCCCAAGTGCATCCGCTCGGGGTCGAGCAGTTCCAGGACAATTCCCTGTTGTTCTAGGGCGTGCAGCGCCAACATAACGCCCAATCCTAGCCGTGACACTCCCTGAGAATCCTCCGCCGAGAGAATCGCTCGACGAATCTTACCATCGGCATCGGGTAGCAGATCGGAAATCCCCACCTGTCCCAATTCCTCTAAGGCCGGCGGCGGGGCCACGGTATGTCCGATTAACTTCTCAACTCCAAACAGGTTCGGCGTGGTTTGCAAGACTTGCACGAGTTCTTCATGGCCCGGTTCAACGGGGAGATCTCGATATAAATCAAGACCAATGGCGGCGGGATCTCCCTGGCCGATTCGTTCTAATAGCTCTCCCAAGACCGCATCAGGCATCGGCCATTGTCCGACGGCCACAATATCGGGTTCATCAATGGCAACAATGACCAGTCGAGAATCGATGGGTTCTTGAGGGCGTAAGCGAAAGAGTTGATCCCGAACCGTCCATTCCCAGGGGCGAAATAGACCCCAGATTTGTCCCAAGACAAAGATAGCCGCAACCAAAGCTGGGGTCATCAGGACAAATCGCCACTGCCACAGCTTAACCCGAACCCGCCGTCGCTTGAGTTTGGCGTATCGAGATCCCATAAACGATTTTCGTGTGAGCCTTCTGTTTAGCTGGACATTTCCGTGATGCGCGTCCTCCCCTTAATAGTGTAGAACACAGGGTTTCCCGACGGATATCGGGATCACCTGCGTTCTTGATTTGCTATTTTATCCCAGAGAAATTTAACCCAGAGGGATGTAACGATGATGTAACGATAAGGTTAGCTTACTCGAAATTCAAGGACTGTTGAGTGAGATCTTCTAAACCAACAGACGTCAACAGTTCCGTCCAGTTTTCGGCAATGATCTCGTTGTCGGGTTGTCCCTGATGGGCGTTGGCCAGGGTCGATAGGGCATCATACCAAATGCCATATTCTCCATACACCTGGGCTAGGTCGATGGCGGTTTCAGCGGCTTCAAGTTTTTCAGCTAGGGCGTCTTCGATGGGTAAACGATAAACGGTTCCTTCGATGCTGGGATTGTTGGGATCGAAGGCCGAAACACAATGGACTTCAAAGTACCAGGAGTAATCTTCCCCGAGGGCCAGTTCAGGATAGTCCTCGGGAAGAGTGACCTGGACAATTCCCCCTGGTTCGGGTAAGTCGACTTCGGTGCGGTAATGGTTTTCACCGCGACTATCCTGAAGGGTAAAGGAGGCGGTTGTGGCGGTTGTTTGAGGAAGAGAAACAAAGAATGATGGCCGTCCCGAAACTGTTAAAACTCGTTCAAAGTTAGGAAGAATTGGGCGGATCGCCTCTAAGTTTTCTTGCCCTACGAGACATTGGCCATTGCTACGACTGGCTCCACCACCGGTTTGAGTTCTCGGAGTCCCGGCAACCCCCTCGGGAGTGCTGAAGGTGACGGCTAACACTGAAGGGGCAACCATTCCCAGAACTGTACTCAGGGATAGGCTGGCTAAAAGATAACGGGACAATTGTGAAATAGACTTCATAATTTCGCTGGGGCTTGTCGTGATTGTCGGTACTCTTCCTGATTAACATACTAGCAGCCTCATTGGCTAAACTTATGCTAAAACTGTAAAGTCTTGGTGAAGACTGGATGAATCTTGCTTAAGTTGCTGGATCGACAAGCAGGAATTGAGCAACTATTTATAGCCAATTGCCCACTAAGATAAAGGCGGACCAGAAAAAGGGGCGTTCATAGTCCGGTTGTCGCAGTAGAGAGAGTTGAGCCTGTTGCAGGGCTTTGGCTTTACTCATACCCGGTTGAGCCAGTTGGTGATAAAACTCAGCCATCAGGTCGGCGGTGGCCCGATCGCGTACGGCCCAGAGAGTGGCCAGGGTTGATCGCGCCCCACTGCGAACCGCTAAGCCGGCTAGTCCTAAGAGGGCGCGATCGTCCCCCGTGGCGGTTTGACAGGCACTCAAGACCAACAATTCTAAGGCACCAAAGCGCTGTTCGTCCCGTCGTTGCAGGAGTTGTCCCAATTCGTTGACGTTGAGGGAGCCGTTCCAGGTCAGGATAAAGGTATCTTCGGCGTTGGAACTGAATTGGCCGTGGGTTGCTAGGTGCAAGACGGGACTATCGGTGCGACTGAGGGCATCCCGTGTGGCGTCAATGGTAAAGGATTCGTTGAGACGCACGTCGGTGTGAATGCTGCTGCCAATGCCCTGAATTTCTGATTCTACCCCCGGTAAGGCGGCGAATCCGTCACGGGCCTCGCTTAAACCACCGACGACGGCTTGAAGGCGACGATTGTCGAGGGGGCGGGGTTCGAGGAGTTGTAAACCTGGGGCGATCGCCAAGCTGTATTGTTCAATGAGATAGCGATCGCCGTCGTGTAACACGTTCATGGGTAGGTTACGCAATTCTCCATCGAGGACAAAGACTAAGGTCTCGATTTGGGCTTGCTGTAAGTCGGCTTCGGCGGGACGAATCAGCCAATCATAGAGTTGTTGATACAGTTGCAGTTGTTCACTGCGAGAAAACGAGAGACTCAGGGACTGACGAAAGCGGCTCAGGGTCTGTTGAAACTGCTCTTGGCTGATGGGGCTACTGTAGTGACGTAGAGGCTGTCCGGGAACCCCGAGAATCACCTCTAGGCGATCGCTCAAAATGATGGGATACAGGGCCGCTGCGTGAGGATCGACGGTTTCTAGTTGCGTCGGACGCGCTTCTAAACAGGCTTCGCGGAAAAAGTTTTCCAATTCTGCCACTTGTAGAGCGTCAATGGTATCTCGGGCTTGCTTCAGTTGAGCTTGACTGGGATTGTCCTGCAAGAGCAAACTCACTAAGGAGCGATAGACGGGTTCGACGGTATCTCGAAACGATAGACGCACTTCGGGGTTAATGGCCACTAAGTCTTGTCCGAGTTCATCGAGGGCCGCGACGGCATCACTGTAGGCGCTAATGGCTAATTCACGCTCCCCGAGTTGTTCATATAACTGGCCCAATTGAGCTTGCCAACGGGCAATCAAATCTGTGGCATTGCCCAGAGTTGCGGCAATTTGCAAGGCCTGTTGGCTCAGGGCAATGGCTTCGCGTTGTTGTCCCTGTTGGTCATAAATTCGTGCTAATTGCCCGAGGGCTAAGGCTTCGGCTCGTCCATCTTCTAATTCTCGGGCCTGCTCAATGGCGGCGGCTAACAGGTCGGCTAAGGCCCGGACTTCTCCGGCTGGGGCGATTTGAGCATAGGTTTCTACGAAATTAACCCGAGCATAAATGCCGCGCCGACTGGGGGGGAATTGAGCCAGTTGGGGTTGGAGTTGTTGAAGCTGTTGGGCGGCTTGTTCTGTCTGGCCCGCTTGCAACGAGAGGCTGGCCTGTTCCAATTCGGCGCTGATGCGCTCTTCGGGGTTTCTGGCCTCTCTGGCGGCTTGCTGATAGAGGGTCTGGGCTTGCGGGATGTCGTCTAAGGCCCGATAACTGTCGGCTAAGGCCCGCAGAATTAAACTGGTTTGAGGCAGAGTTTCGGATTCGGCTAAGGCTAGGGCTTGATGTAAGAGTTGTTGTGAGGCTTGAACGTTACCGACGACTTGTTGGGCAATGGCTAAGTCGGTTAGGGCTGATACTCGCAGTTGGGGACTGGTTTGGGAGGGGTCTAAGGTGTCGAGTTGGGCGGTAATCTGTTCGAGTTGTTGTTGGGAGCGGCGGTAGAGGCCGAGACTTTGCAGGGCAATGGCTTGATTGGTGAGAGCGCCTAATTCGCCGAGGCGATCGCCCCCGAGTTGATACAAGTCCGCCGCCTGTTCCCAACTCGTCAAAGCGCTTTGGGCATCACCGCTGGCCAGTTGAATTTGTCCCTGGGTTAAGCGGGCCTGGGCTTCGACGGCGCGGCGATGGGGAGATTCCTCGGCTTCGAGAAGGGTTAAGGCTTGGCTGATGGTGGTTTGGGCGGGTAATAGTTGTCCGAGTTGATAGAGGGCTAGGGCTTGATAGGTGAGAGCGCCGGCTTGTGAGAGGCGATCGCCGCTGCGACTAAAGCCAGCGGCGGCGGCGGCAAATTGGTCGGCGGCGGCTTGGAACTGGCCGGCGTTGAGGTGCGATCGCCCTTGTTGTTCTTGGGCATAGGCATCGCTCTGGGTCATCTGGAGCGAAGATGCGGGCGTTGCCGGTCCTGGAGATAGAGTCAGTCCGAGGGACAGTCCGAGCAGAAAACAGACAGTAACGACGAAACTGAAGCTGCGACGACGCCAGGGATGGGTTGATTTTAAACGGGTCATGGGATTTTTTCTGGTAAGGTGGCTTTGGCTAAATTGAGAGCCATGAGACTGGCATTGACATGAGAATCGGCGAGCCTGACAATCAGAGAAACCCAGAAACTGACGAGCATGGGGTTCTCTGATTGTGCAGTCGGCCAGATGCCCGAGATAGAAATCCAAGCGGCTTCTCGAAGCCACTGGGTCCTCGGTCGGGGTCTTCTGAGTCCTCAAGTCCGCTTCCGTTTGTTGAGCCGATTGTTGAGCCGACAAGGTATAGTCCGTCTTCGGCTGCCAGTCAATAATAGCCACGACCGACCATGATGCCCGCAAAACTGTCCGGAGTATGGCAACAAACAACTTGATTGCAAATCGACTTAAAAAAAGTTATTTTCGACTTACAGTTCGCATCAACCCATAACTAATTGAAAGCGCGAAAACCGCACTAGCCAAGCCAATAACCTCCAAGCCCGAGGTTTTTTCCAAGTCGAGAATGATGATTTTTCGCGCTACGGCAACTAACGAGGTGGCAACCACCAACTCCACCTGAAAAACGTGCTTTCTTAGATATGCCGTGATATTTTCGAGGATTTCTAAGGCGATTAAAACGTTTAAAAACAGTCCGAAAATCTCGAATAACGTCTCTTTAAAATACCCCACATCTCTCGACAACAAACTCGAAAAAATCGTCGTGCTTAAATCAAAAACTGCCTTAAAAATGACGACAAGCATAGCGATCGAAAGTATTTTCGCCACGATGACTTGAACCTTTTCGACCGCATCTACAAAGCCGTCGTCGCTCAAAAAACGTCGAATCCAGCGTATGGAACCGTTCGATCTGTTTTTTTTAGACATTCCTCCTCACCCCATCACAGCACCCTGATGCCACTTACGGCTGTTTAGTCTTGTGGAATTGCCAGCATCAAATTCGCATCTTGATAATACTTATATCCTATACCAAAATCAAAGGGTTTCACCGTCTGATCGGTGGCGTAAATTTCCCTTAAGTCTGGTTGATAGCGTTGGGCGAACAAATCGATGGGACGCAAATAACTGCCGTAAAACTGACGGTTCCAATCTGAGGGATTGAAAAAGCGCACCGGAATTCCCGAATCGTCCTGTAAAATCGCTTGGCTGCTCGATAAAATTGTATTGCGGATTTGTGAAAAATAATCGTTGTGCATCAAATAAGATGCCGCTTTCAAATATGTGACCGGGCGATCAAACTCGCCCAGGAAGTTCAAAAACTCCGGCGTTTGCGCTAACCCGTCGTCGGATAAATCCGTGGAAAAATAATACAATCGCTTCGGAACTGTTTCCCCTTCCGGTACGAAAGTTATCTTCACCCCATCAATCCAACCTTGAGCTTGTGCGCCCCCCGGTTCGACAGCTTGCACGTTCGCCGACTCGTCCAAACCGATGTGTTGAATCTCTAAAATTCGCTGGTTCGTCCGCCCCATAAACAACAACAGAATCGGCAAAACCCCCTGTTCGTCTAAATCCTCCGCCATGGCGTTCGTGCGGAAAAAGCTATATTGCAAAATGGCGTACAGGGATTGATTGGCGTCGTTGAGTCGTTGCTGAACCTGACCCGGTGAAAGGTTTTCAAACGACGGAACGCGGCCGACGGGTTCGAGTCCCACGAGAATGTAATTCGTCGCGTCGGGAAAGAAGGTATAGGCGTAGAGAAAATCGGGGCCGCTAAAGGGGTAAAACAGGTTCGGCGTTCGGGCGTTGAGGGATTGTAACTCCGTTTGCGCCCACGATCGCGCCTCGGACAGTTGTTGCGCTTCGAGTTGTTGCCAGGCGGGGTCTAAGTATGCTGCGTGGTCGTTCCAGGCTGCGGTTTGCTGTTGAGTTGCCAGAGGACTGTTCTGATCGACGGGGATTACGGCTAGAAATTTCGCCGTGTCGGTGAGAAGGCGGACTTGTTTCTCGTCAAAGGCAGCTAAGGGATCTTCCTCGGAAGTCGTCTCGGTGTCTGCGGTTTCGCTGGGCGTCTCAGACGGCGATTCAGGAGAGGCGGCGACGGGTGCGGCGGTTTCGAGCGAGGTTTCGGCAGTCTCGGACGGCGATTCAGGAGAGGCGGCGACAGGTGCGGTCCTCTCCGTTGAGGTTTCCGAAGAAGGGTCGTTGTTGCGCGGAAAACATCCCTGGATTCCTCCCAAACACAACGCACTCGCAAACAGAACAGACAGCAGTTGACTCGGGTGCATCATCTTTTTTTAGCAACAATGAAAAACGTTAACGGAACAGGATTAGCGGGACTTAGAACGAGACGAGGCGAGTTGGTGTTTCGCCGCCCAAAAATAGACCGGGATGCCGAGGGCGATCGTTCCTAAACCCGCGAGGGATTCGACGGGTTTACTCAGAAAGACAAAGACGACAATCCACAGACTAATGCCCACAAATACAAGGGGCGTTACGGGATATCCCCAAGTTTTGTAAGGTCGAGGGGTTTCGGGTTGTTTGACCCGCAAGACGAACACCCCCAGCACGGTCAGCAGCGAGGACAGGGTCAGGGTGAATCCTAAATAGGTCAAGATGGCTTCAAAAGTCGAGGTTACGATCACAACGATCGCGATCGCCAGTTGCAGCCACAAGGCTAAATGGGGGATACCGTGGCGGTTCTTTCGAGCCAACCCTCGAAAAATGGCGAAATCTTCACCGATGGCTTGGGTCACGCGCGGCCCCGCCCAGGTCATGGCACTAATGGAGGAGACTAAACCAAAGGAAATCAACAATCCCATCAGTTTCGCCCCCTGTTCCCCGAAAATGGAGGTGGCGGCGATGTACCCCACTTTCACTTGTCCCGCCATGTCTTCGATGGGCGTACTGTAGAGAAAGACGAAGTTTAGAGCGACGTACAACACCATGATGACGCTGGTACCGAACAACAACGCCCGAGGGACGTTGCGTTGGGGCGATTTGACTTCGCTGGCCAGATAAACCGCCGCGTTCCAACCGGAATAGGAGTAGGTGACGAACACCAGAGACACGGCAAAGGGGGCGCTGGTAATGGCGTTGAAGTCGTCCGCCGACGGTAGAAAACTCAGGTCTTGAGGCGTCGCCAACACCACCCCGCAGAAGATTAGCAGGACGATGAGGGCAACTTTTAACACCGTCATGCTGTTTTGAAAGTAGCTGCCGATGGCGTTTTGTTGGGAATAGAGAATCGAAATGGCAATGGTGACGAACAAAGCCACTCCCATCGGCGAAAACACCGGAAACACGCTGGTAAAATAGTCGCCCAGTGCCATCGCGGCTAGGGCAATAGGGGCGGCGAAGCCCACGGTGACGGAAATCCAGCCCGAGAGAAAGCCGACGGCGGGATGATAAATTTTCGAGAGAAAGTGATATTCTCCGCCCGATCGCGGCATGAGGGCGATCAGTTCGCCGTAAGACAGCGCCCCGCATAGGGTGAATACGCCACCGATGACCCAGAGTAACAGGAGTGCAAAACCTGTCTGAATATCGACAACTTGAAATCCCAAGCTGGTAAAGACACCGGTTCCGATCGTGTTGGCCACGACGAGGCAACTGGCGGTAAACAGACTAATGGTGCGAGCGTTGCCATGGGAATCTTCACTCATATTACTGGGTTGACTGGGTATGAATACTCCGGACAGTTTGGCGGGCATCACCGAAGCAAGTCGGCAAGACAAACGCCTGCCACCTTTACCCGGACAGGGATGCCAGGGATGTGCCGTCTCGTGCAACCAGCCCAGTTGGGAAAAGAAAGCGAGTGAGGGGGTGGGGGCTGACATCGTTGGGAGAGACAGTACAGAGCCGCCGTGTTGACTCGCCGAGTTGGACAACAGCTATCTAGGGTCTAAGGTGCCGGTGGTAAATCTAACCAAGCCGCACAGATGGATAGCCCAAAGAGCATTCTAGCAGACCGGCTCGAAACAGCGACTCATTCACTCAACCCCAGGCGAAATTTTTGCTGAACTTTTGAGTTGTTCCATCGCTTCTCTCAAACCCTTGGCTCTCAATGAGCATCTTTTTGACCGATTTATCGATAGGTTTGACTTAGAGCCGACTTTAATTAAATCCCATCCCAACTACTCGTGACTCCTATTCTACGGTTCTTTTTTACTCTGATTTTGTCCGGAGTATTGATGGATAAAAAAACAAACAAAAATATTTATAAATAGACGTTTTTCGTGGTATTAAATATGTTTAATTAGTCTATTCTTTTGTCTATTTACATCACTAGATTGGCTGACCCTGAAACCTATAAATAAACGAATTCACTAGGGACAAGTTTGGACTTGATGAACCGGGTTAACGGGACTGGCAGAGAACAAAACCACGGTTCCATCGTCTTGATGCCGCCAAGTGGTGGCTTCCACCATTGGGGCGGAGGTGGGGCTAACTGGGGATAGCTCCATGGCGGTTGTTCGAGGGAGCGATCGCCAATCGCGGCGATCGCTCCAACTGACGCTTCCAGATAAGCCATCACTGGGGTTATTTGGCAGGCCTCCCCGTCCGGTAATCATAAAGGTATTTCCGTCAGTGACGGCGCAACCCGAGGCAATTTGACGAGTTGGATCAAGGGGACGTTCGCTTAATTCCACCAGGCCAGTCGCCGCTTCGGCGTCGGGAGTTTGAATCGTGACCGTCCCATCGACCCCAAATTGAGAACTGGCTGTAATTTGGCTATTTTGTCCTAAGAATAACCCCTGAGTGGCCACTTGGATATTACCGCCGGAGCCTTGAAAGGCGTTAGCGTCAATACTGCTGCCATCGATGAGGGCGATCGCCCCGAGTTGTAGGCTCATATTGCCACCATCGCCGCCGGCAGTAGCGGCTGTTCCGGCCCGAGTTGAGAGTTCACTGGTTTGACGTAAAATCGCTACATTTTCTAAGGTAATGTTGAGGTTTCCCCCCTGCCCTAAGATACTGGTAGCCGCAATTCGACCATTATTCATGGTCAGTTGTTGTCCCTGTAATTCCACATCACCGGCATTCCCTTGGCCGAGGGAACTCACCGAGACTTGAGCCTGGGCATCGAGAGTCAGTTCTCGGAAATTGAGACGCACGTTTCCGCCTGCACCATCGACGGTTGAGGCACCGATTTCAGCGTTATTCAAGATATCAATGCGATCGGCGATGATCTCCAAATTACCCGCCGCGCCGGTTCCCCGACCTCGTACCGTCACTTCAGCCCCATCCCGTACTCGTAACCAGGGGGTTATGACTTGCAGGTTGCCCGCTTCTCCGGCGCCGCGAGACTCCGCAAACAGGGCTGTGGGTTCGCGACGGCCGCGACCTGATAGCACCTCCCCGGTTAGCTCAATGGATTCACTGGCGCGAATGGTCAAACGTCCGGCGGCTCCTTCTCCGGCTGTAGCGGCGGAAATCCGGGCACCATCATTGAGAATGAGGCGTTGGGTGTTAATTTCTAGGCTGCCGGCACCAGCGGTTCCTTGTTGTCCGGCCACTTCAAGTAAGGAGGAGGTTGTAAAAATGCCACTGAGCCAAATGCCGTCGTCACTGCTGTCACCCAAGCTGATCGATTCACTGGCATCAATGCGCAAATTTCCCCCCTGTCCGGCACTGCTGGAGGAAGCCGAAATCTGGATGCCGCCCTGGGCCTCTAATTGGCGGGTTTGGATGGAGAGATTTCCGGCATTGCCTCGACCCAGGGTAGCGGTAAACAGTCCTCCAGGGATAATGGCCCCGGCGGGAGTTCGTTGTAGGTTGATGCGATCGGCGATGACATCAAGATTGCCACTGGGAGCGGTTCCGGTGGCACTGGATGCGGTACTAACGATGCCTCCGTTTTGGACGTGGAGCTGGTCAATATACAAGCGAATATCACCCGATTGGCCGGTGGCGGTGGTTCCGCTGATGAGTACGGAGCGATCGCTCAGACGAAACGTAGCCGCGTTGATCTCGATGTCTCCTCCCCGGCCTTGGTTCAAAGCGGTGGTCAGGATGACGGCTCCTTGGCTGATATCGACAGCGGCCCCACTTACAATAACGTCTCCGGCGCGGCCGCTGCCGAGGCTCAGGGCATAGATGCCATCTTGGGGTTGAGTGGGGTCAAAGGTTCCGTTGAGCAGTTGCGCTAATAAGACTCCCGGTTGGGTTCCTTGGAGATTTAGGCGATCGCCGCTGAGGCTAATATCACCTCCAGCCCCGGAACTAAAGCTGGAACTGGAGATGAAGGCGCGATCGCTCATCTGGAACTCTTGAGCGGTGATGGTAATGCCTTGGCCGTCGATGGGGCCAAAGGTATCGGCCCGTAGGCTGGCGGCTTCTTCGATGTGGATGCGATCGCCATAAAGGTCAATGGCCCCACCACCCAAGCCACTACTACTAACGGTTGCCCCTTGGGAGAGGGTCACCGTTCCTCCCGCTGGGGCGGAGTCAGGGTTGAGGAGGAAACCGCGATCGGGGTGCTGTTGCCAGGTAATCTGACTATTGTCGCTAAAACTGCCCAGAATAACTTGTCCACCAAAGCTACTGAGGTTGCCGGACTCTAGGTGGATGTCGCCGCCAAACAGGGCCAGGGTTTGACCAGGGGCAACGGTTAGGCCGGGGGCGTTGGGAAGGGTTAGAGGGACATCCAGGCTGGGGATGAGGGAACTGCTGGCGAGGGATTGATTGCGAATGGGGGCGGGATTGTTGCCAAATTGTAGGCCCACTGGGACACTCACGGTCAAGAGAGGCTCATCGAGGGAGGGGGAGACGGCGTTGTACTGACGGCCATCGTCAAAGAGGAGACTCTCGGCGGTGCTGGCGATGAAAGAACCCCCAAGTTGCAGTTGGGCGGTTTCACCAAACTCGATACCGTTGGGGTTGAGGAAGATGAGACTGGCCTGATGGTTAGCCCGGATTAGTCCGTCAATCTGTGAGGCTTGGTTGCCGCTAATGCGGGTGATAATCCAGTCAATGGTGGCGGGGTTATTGAATTGGGCTTCCCAGTTGGCGGGGAGGTCGAAGTGTTCAAAGCTATGGAAGAGGTTGCTTCCGGCACGAGTTCCCCCGTCGATGGTCAGTTGTCTGTCTTCGGTTGTGACGCGAGAGTTCTCTGGCAGGGTTGCGTCTGGGGTAATTTGGGCGACGGTGCTATCAGCGATCGCCAGAATGAGGGTCAGCAGAACCGCTGGGGAGAAAAGGGTGGAGGTGAGGGTAATAGTCCGACCAACGATCTGCTTGCTCATCTTCGTTTGACCTGATCTGGGTGATGATTGCTACTGACGATTTAGCCAAAGGCCTCGCAGCCCGGCTTCAATGGCTCCTTCAACGTCTTCTCGGTAACTGTCACCAATATGCCAGGCGGCGGCTGGGGGACAGTCATGGGCGGCTAAGGCACAAGTCCAGATCTGGGATTTGGGTTTGGCGGCCCCGACTCGGGTGGAGACGGTGACGGAGGTAAAAAATTGGCTCAGGTTGAGGCAGTCTAGGACGCTATACAGCCGTGAGTCAAAGTTGGAGACGACTCCGAGTTCTAGTCCTTGCTGTTGCCAATAGGTGAGGGCGGGTAGAACGTCGGGGTAAATCTCCCAGGGATCGGCGCTGGCGAAGTAGGCAAACAGATGCCTAAAAAAGCCCTTAAAGTCCGAGAATTGATCGAGAACGCCAACTCCGGCAAAGGTGTCGTAGGCGATCGCCAACCACCAGTTAAATTCCAGTTCTAGCAGATCTTGGGGTTCGACTTGGGGAAACTCGGGCGGGGGTGCGGCTTTGAAGAGGTCGTAAAAGACCTCGTTGGTGGCTTCGGCGTCGAGGTCAATGCCAGTTTGATAGTGGGTGAAGTCGCGGTAGACTTCGCCGACGCTGCCACGAACGCCAAAGAGGGTTCCGACGGCATCGAGAAAGATGACTTGGGGCTTGTCGTTGTCTGATGCTGATGGGCTGTGAGGCAACTCAGGGGTTTCAGGGGTGGGTTTCAAGGATAACCTCCTCTGGCCTGGAATGGGTGAACGTTAATTGTGAATCATGGCAAGGTCTCAATTTCAGCCGATTTATTCAGCCGATTTAGATGTATTGAGACCCATTGAGAGGGTTACTCGGGAGTGATTAAGGCTCGCAGGGGATCGACAATCCAGTTCACGCCCACTTTAACTTGGTGTTCTAGGGTGGGCAGGCGGTAGAGATACATGAGACGGCGGGCGATATGGGCTAGGGGACCGTCTAGGGTGACGCCTAAGCCGGAGAGGGTGGCGTTGTCGATGCCGAGGGTCATCATTTCGCCTAGGTTTTGGTAGCGCAGGGGAAGCAGGGGGCGGTGGGTGAGGGAGGCCCAGAGGTTCCAGGCGGTATAGTCGGCTTGTTGGAAGGCGGCTTGGGCGGTTGCGGGAATGGTTTGTCCGTCGGCGTCGTGGGCGGCGGCCAGGTCGCCGAGGGCGAAGATGTTGGGGCGATCGCACACTTGCAGGTGGCTGTTGACTTTAATTTTGCCGCGCTCGCCGCGCTCGAAGGGGAGTCGTTCGACGACGGGGGCGACGCGGGTTCCTACGGTCCAGAGAACGAGGTCAACGGGGATTTCGTCGATTTGACCGCGATAGCGTAGGGAGATACTGTTGTCGCTGATGGAGACGACGTCGGTTTCTAGGTCGGTCCAGACGCCGCGATCGCTCAAGGCCCGTTTGCCGGCGTTACGGTTAAATTCGGGGGAATGGCGCAGGATGCTATCGTTGCGTTCGATGATGCGGATGCGACCCCGGTTGCCGAGGCGATCGGCGAGTTTACAGGCGATTTCTACGCCGCTATAGCCGCCGCCAACGATGGCAACTCGGATTTTGTCTGAATCTCTATTTTCTAGGTTTTGCAGCCGTTGCCGGACGCGGTAGGCATCGCTAACGGTACGAAAGGGGATGGCATGGTCAGCAGCGCCGGGAACGCCATCGAGGGGGGTTTCGCCGCCGAGGGCTAGGACGAGGCGATCGTAGTTGAGGGGAGCATCGCCGCCGACGAGAGACACTTGTTGGGCGTCGGGGTTAATGTCTTCGACGTCGGCTTGGTGGAACTGAATCGGGGTGTTGGCCAGCAGTTCGACGAAGGGAGGGGCGATTTCCCAGGTTTGCAGTTCGTCTGTCACCAGTTCGTAGAGGAGGGGGGAGAAGACAAAGCGATCGCTGCGATCGACTAAGGTGATCTCAGGTTGAGCGGAGCTTTCCCAGGGAAATTGGGCGAGTTTGAGGGCGGTGTAGAGTCCACCAAAGCCGCCGCCGAGAATACAGATGCGATTGGAACCGTCGGTCATGATTAGCTTGGATCTAGCGAGGGGGGGTCAGAACGTGATACCTTCCGTGAACCGCCAAACATGCTCATCAAAGGTTACAGTGTTGGCTTCCTACCCAAAGAAGTGCTTTCGACTCCTCGGAGTGACGAGTCTTACCTTCTGGCGATAGGCTTTACCCCGCGTCCCGCAGGTCAATAACATGGGAAACAAAGCAATGCTTGTGTCTGTCTGGCTTGGTTTTCGCCGAGTTACCTTCCATGCAAGGTTGCCTGGATTGTACCATAAGTAACTGTCGCGTTCATCCCGACGCTAAAAACATCGGCGCTTGTGTCTGCCTTGTTTTATCGTGCGGGGATTCTCGCGGAATCAGCTAACTTCTCCCCATTCCCAGAATTGGCGAGGTTGCGGATGTTCCTGATTACTCTTCATGTGCTGAGGTAGCTGCCATGTCTCTCGTTCTGCGTACTCTCACGAATACGGTCTTCAAACAGCGTCCGATTGAGTCGAAGGAGTTACCCGATCGCGAAAAAATCTCGATTAACCGCGATCGCGAGTTCCGTATTGATACCTTCACTCGGGAACGCAATCATTTACGGGTGATGTTCCAAGATGATGCTTTGGCGGGCTTCGATACCTGGTATGCGTTCGCTGAGCATATCGAGATTATCGGCCAGTCCCCTCAAGAACCTGGAACCTCTCGCCTCTATCCGAAACCCCGGCCACGGATCATTCAACTCGATTGTCCCTATTTGTCTCAGTTGGACAACTTCGAGAACCCCACGGGGGCTTGTAATGTGACCTCTGTGGCCATGTGCTTGAAGTATTTTGGCATCCCGCAACGCACGAATGCTCGTCAGTTCGAGGATGAACTCTACCGCTACGCCCTCGATAATAATCTCAGTCGTCACAGTCCCTATGATTTAGCTAAGATTGTCAGAGACTATGGTGCTCAGGATGAGTTCCGCACCAATGCCACCTTTGATGAGGTGAAGGATTGGCTCGCTGACTTGAAG
Organism: uncultured Phormidium sp.; assembly: GCA_964644215.1. Lineage (GTDB taxonomy): Bacteria > Cyanobacteriota > Cyanobacteriia > Cyanobacteriales > Geitlerinemataceae > Sodalinema. The sequence goes on along the minus strand of CAZXWM010000013.1, from coordinate 4,016 downwards.
CCGGTGATTGTTCACGGTTACTTCACCTCTTATGGTCATATTGTGGTGTTGGTGGGCTATGACGAGGAGCGAGATCAGTTCTTTGTCCATGATCCCTACGGGGAATGGTTCTCTAGTGGCTATCGCACGGATTTATCTGGGAAGTATCAACGCTATTCCTATCGCATGATTCGCGAAATCTGTAAGCCCGATGGGAGTTTCTGGGTTCACTTTGTCTCTAAGTAAGGTTTTATCACCGTTTTGATCGCTTGGGGATCTCGCTGAGTTAATCGGGGTGAGGGGCGATGAAATATCGGGTTGGCGATCGCCTTGGTGGGGCGATCGCCGGGGGTGAGATACGGGAAAACTTGGCTTCCTTGAGTCTGTTCATGGCCTCACCTTTGTTGTCACAGTAGAGTCTATGTTTTCTGATAATTCTATTGATCCTCATAGTATTTTTGCCCAACTTCCGCCCCAAGCACGAGATTGGGCGGAACAACTCCATTGGAATGAACGTCGCTATGTTCTCTCCCTCTGTCATATTCTTTGTGCAGCCCCCTCGGAGGTGCAAGCAGAGTTTCTCGATGAATATACGGCGGATGGCTTAGTTTCGCGCCTGATTGAAGATCGTGATACTCGCCAAAAAGTTAAGTATTATCTCGAACAATTCCATATTGAAACTCCTCTAACGGAAAGTTTGTTACGAGGCTATATTCGACAGTTTTATATTCACTGCGCTCAGGATATGCAGCGACAGCCGGAACAGTATTTAGAGGTGGCGGTGCGGCTGATTGGCAGTTCCGAAGAAAGTAATAATGCTTTTAATTATACGTTGGGCTTTGAGTTGCTAAAAATGATGTTTACGATGAGTTGGATTCAGCAAGAACGACTCTATCGCATTCAACGAACTCAGGATGAATTTCTCAATAAATATATTAAACCCATTCGCTTTGCTCATCAAATTAACGGTATTGTCGTCCCCAAGGACAAGAAAAAGTTTTTTGCGAAGCGAGATTATTATGTGCAAATGCCCAAAATATCGCGCAAAAAGTTAACGGAATTAGTGATGGTCACGTTTCGGGCTGAAACGGTGACTGAGTTTGGCTTTTCTGTGATTCGTCATCCTAACTATCTTCAGTTTAATTATGAATATATTTATACCCCAGAGGCGGAAGATATTTTGGGCAATTAGAGTGGAGTTCGCTGAACGGTTTATCGACTAGCTCAGAAGAATCTGGGTTTGCCTTGATATCTGTTATCGATCAGGTTAGAATATGGGGGCTTGGTGAACTCTCGAATGAGATGAGTTCACTAATTTGTGCAACATTTTATCAACAATTGTTAAATGTCTTTAAAAATTATTGAAAATTTCGATGCCAGCGTTCAACTTGAGCCAGAAGCGCAGCAGACTTTATTTCAACTGCTAAGCCATGACTCGTTTCTTGAGCAAGTTTGCCAACAGTTAGATTGTCAGGAACTGGAGTTTACAGAATCTATTTTTCAGCCCGTTCCCTATAGTACCGCAACTCCGAAGGGAATGCCGCAAGACTTTGAGCAATATCACGACTCCCCAGAGTATTGTATTATTAACGTGCCGCCGAATTTCATGGCGAAAGCCAAAATTTTTAAACCCAGTCGCCTCTGTGCGATTTATCGCCGGGTGAATGGGGATGGCCAACGTTAGGACTAGATTTCGCCACTCGAAGCCACGCTCACCTTACCATTTACGCTCCTCTAGGTTTAAGCTCATGTCAACCGCCGCCGAACTCCCAAGTTTTCAAAGTCTAAAACTTTACCCATATCTCACAGACGAGGGTAATGTCGCTGATGAGTTTTTAGTGGGTAAAGTTGGGATTTATGCCATCTTTAATCAAGATACCCAACTCCAGTTTGTGGGCTATTCTCGCAATGTCAGTGTTAGCCTACGCCAACATCTCATCCGACAGCCGGAACAGTGTTATAGCTTTAAGGTTGAAACCATCGATCGCCCTAGTCGAACTCTACTCGAAGATATCCGCCAAAAATGGCTCGCTGAAAATGGCGCAGTTCCTCCGGGAAATGGTGAGGTTGAGGCGCAATGGACTGAGCCGATTGATGTGAAACCTTTGATGACTGAGTCCGAGCGTAGCGCCTTTGAGGAGGCGCTAGATGAGGGGAAAAAGACGAAATGTATTAAACAAGTCGCTCGTCGTGTTCAAGCCACGGTTTTGGAGCGATTAGCGGCCCGTGGGGTGCAGGAATCGTTCCGCTTTAACCCGAAGTTGAAAGAACAGGGTCTCTTAGAATTAAAATAGGTTGAGTTGCTGAATTAAATCGCTAAAATAGATATCTACTTTAACTATCTATTTTAGAGCTGTGATGGGTGATGTGTCAATCGGGGTATTGAGCAAAAAATAGGGGTCAGGTGGCGGTTCTCCCCCGAGGAACCTGAGCCAAGGAGGTTCTGTTCAGTGGATATGTCGTTAGAAGACCTATGGAATCAGGTTCTAGAACGGTTGCAAGACCAACTCAGTCAACCGACGTTTGAAACCTGGATTCAGACGGCGCAAGTTGAGTCTTTGCAGGGGAATCGCTTAGTCTTACGAGCGCCGAATCCCTTTGCGTTGAATTGGCTGCAAAAGCATTATTTAACGACCATTACTGAGGTGGTGCGTGATATTTTGGGGGAGGAAGTGACGATTGAACTTTGTAGCGATCGCACGGGAGATGTGGAAGAGCAGCAGCTGAGTTGGTCACCTCAAGTGATTTCTCCAGAACCAAAATCGCAGACGAAAGCGCCAGAATTAAATCATAAAAATGTCTTTTCTCGCTTTGTGGTGGGGTCAAATAATCGCATGGCCCACGCGGCGGCGTTAGCGGTGGCGGAATATCCGGGGCGAGAGTTTAATCCGCTGTTTTTATGTGGGGGAGTGGGGTTAGGGAAAACCCATTTAATGCAGGCGATCGGTCATTATCGCTTGGAAATTGACCGACAGTCTCGGGTGTTTTATGTGTCAACAGAGCGGTTTACCAATGATTTGATTAGCGCAATTCGTCAGGATCGAATGCAGGCGTTTCGGGGTCATTACCGCACGGCGGATGTGTTGCTGGTGGATGATATTCAGTTTATTGAGGGGAAGGAATACACTCAGGAGGAGTTTTTCTATACCTTTAATGCCTTGCATGAGGTGGGGAAACAAATTGTCATCGCCAGCGATCGCCCGCCGCATCAAATCCCGCAACTTCAGGAACGGCTCTGTTCTCGCTTTTCGATGGGTTTAATTGCCGATATTCAGCCCCCCGATTTAGAGACTCGCATGGCAATTTTACAGAAGAAAGCCGAGTATGAGAATATGCGGCTTCCTCGGGAGGCGATCGAATATATTGCGTCTCGCTATACCTCAAATATCCGGGAATTGGAGGGAGCCTTAATTCGTGCGGTGGCCTATATTTCCATTTCGGGTTTACCAATGACGGTGAAAAATTTAGCGCCTGTATTGAGTTCTCACACCGAGAAAGTAGAAGCCTCGCCACCGGTGGTAATGCGGGTTGTGGCGGAGGTGATGGGGATTTCAGTAGAAGACTTAAAAGGCTCATCGCGGCGACGGGAGATTTCCCAAGCGCGTCAGGTGGCGATGTATTTAATGCGTCAATATACGGATTTGAGTTTACCGAAGATTGGCGAAGTGTTTGGCGGCAAAGACCATACGACGGTGCTATATAGTTGTGATAAAGTGGCGCAACGACGGGAAAGCGACCCCCAGTTGGCACAATTGTTACTGCAACTGGGCGATCGCATTAATTTGGCGAGTCATTAAGGGGGGGTTATTCGGGGAAGCGATCGATTAACTCCTCGCGGGAGAGTTGTAGGAGGAGGGGCATTAACTCGCTAGAGGGACGGCGAATCATCCGGTCTAGGATGGCGTTGAGTTCGTCGTCTAGGAGACCGAAACGGGCTTCTAGGAGGCTGGCGATCGCCTCCCGCCGTTCTTGTTCCCGTCCCCGTTCTAAGCCCGACAGTTGAGCGGCTTCAAGTTGTTGGTCAAACAGAGGAGATA
>CAZXWM010000012.1:0-24733 GCA_964644215.1 uncultured Phormidium sp. | reverse complement strand
GCACTCGCTGTTCCGCCAGTTTCACTGACAACGGTGTAGTCAAATTGTCCTGACCCTAATTCCTCAAAGACATCATCTCCAACAAAAATAACCTCGTCTCCTTCCTGGGAAATCTCGCCATTGACGCCTCCTTCAAAACTTAGGATAGAGAGTTCTCCCCCTTCAGGATCACTGTCATTGATGAGTAAATCCTCAACATTGAGTAAAACACGATTGCCAGAGTCATAGCGGATGGTGTCATCGCCGGCGGTTCCAATGATGGTATCAGAGGTGAGGGTATCGTTGTTGGCGATGGGATTGATTGGCTCGGGTTCAGGCTCAGGTTCAGGCTCAGGTTCGGGTTCAGGCTCAGGTTCAGGTTCCGGCTCAGGCTCAGGTTCGGGTTCAGGCTCAGGTTCGGGTTCTGGCTCAGGCTCAGGTTCGGGTTCTGGCTCAGGTTCTGGCTCAGGTTCGGGTTCTGGCTCAGGTTCAGGCTCAGGTTCGGGTTCAGGCTCAGGTTCGGGTTCAGGTTCTGGCTCAGGTTCGGGTTCTGGCTCCGGCTCGGGTTCTGGCTCGGGTTCAGGTTCTGGTTCGGGTTCTGCAAACGTCAGATTTAAATCAAAGGTGTCAATTCCCAACTGATTAGCAAAACTCCCGATCGCCAGCGATCGCCCATTACCGCTAAACTCAACGGTAACAGTTGCGAGACGATCAAACTCACCTCCAACACCTAGATTGGGGGATGTTTTTGGCAATACAAAACTATCAATAACAGCCCCAGTCCCATCGAGAACTCGAATCGTATGGTCAAGGTGAGGGGACGTATAACGTAGCGTCAGTTGTCCGGCAACAATCGCCGGCAGAGTCTCAGCAATCCCCACCTGAATCGCCTCATCGCCGCTGTAAGTCATGAGGGTTCGCCCTCCAGCCTCCGCGAAGTTCCCCCGTCCTCCTCTCTCACGGCTCCACAGGGCGATCGCATTCTCCGAGAACGTCAACCCCTGGCTGGCATATCGAGTCCCAATCGCCGCCAAATCTGTAACATCTGAGAAGTCTAGTTGAACATCCATTGGACTTAAAAGATAAAGGTCAAACGCCAGCCTACTAGCAGTCTAGCACGCCCATAAAACGAATAAACCCACCGGGACTGATTCCGTTGTATTCCTTACCGTCTTAACCCTAAAACCCACAAATTCACCGCAGAGATAAACCTAAATTTAGAATTGTTCATCAAACAAGACATTCAACCTCAGCAAAATCAAAATTAAAAAAACAAACCCTAACCCTTAACCCGGAAGCGCCTCCTTCGAGCCAAGGGGAAGGGGAGTCTTCCCGAAACTCGCAGCCAAGACTTGTACAAAGCAGAGCCAAGAGTGATTAACTATTAGGAAGATATCCCCGACCTATCCGTTCTCCGTCCATGTCTGTCTCTCGTCAAAAGTCCTTCAAAAACCGCTATCGAGGCAATTGGCATAACATTGCCAAGCGCACTCGCCGTTTTAGCCGCAACCGCTGTATCCTCAATCCTCTGCACAAAGCCGAAGCCGTCCATCACCTACGCTATCGAGATATGCGAGGTAAAATTGCCGGGCGAGAAATCCCCGGTTGGGATGTCGTTCCTCTCTGTCGCCGCTGTCACGGCCGGGTGCATCGCAAAGAACATTGGCATAGTGCTAAACGCCACCCAGCTCTGAATAATCGCCAATATGCGGCAGTTCTCTGGCGCTTACGACTGCGGTTTTGGCTCTGGGCTGGGTTGTTAAATTTGTGGTGGATTCCAGCCTTGAGCCTCGCTCTAGCAACAGGCTGGTTCACCTATGGTAGCCAAATCCGGGAGACTCTACCGCAACTCAACCCGCCGTCTGAGTATGATCTTAATGAATCGGATGTCCCAGATTCCCTCTGAAACGTCTTTCTTCCGTGATTTTCAAGTTTTTGAGGGCCTCCGTAAACAAATTTTTCCTGAACTGCTGCGTCGTAACTATCAACAACGACAACTGAACATTTGGTCTGCGGCCTGTTCTCGGGGTCAAGAAGCCTATAGCCTAGCGATGTTGCTCTATGATGCCTTTCCGCTGATGGTTCATCATTGGACGCTCCAAATCCTGGCCAGCGACATCTCCGATGAGGTACTACGTCAGGCTCGTTCCGGTATCTATAGTGACTTAGAGGTCAAACGCCGTCTTCCCCCGCGCTTGCGAGAACGGTACTTTCGCCGCCAGGGTAATGATTGGGTGGTTTGCGATGAAATTCGCCTCATGGTTCAGTTTCGCCGCCTTGATTTGTGTCAACCGCTTCCACCTCTGCCAAAAATGGATTTGGTGTTACTGCGAAATCTCTTGATTTATTTCGAGGTTCCTGAGCGAACCCATCTTTTGCACCAGGTGGCAACGGTCATGAAGCCCCAGGCCTATTTGGTATTAGGCGCGAGTGAAACCCTGACTAGCTCCTTTGAGGGATTTCGACCGATTCTGCGGGATGAGACGGTGTTTTATCAATTATTTCCCTCGGAGGATGTGGTTTAGGGCGATCGCCCCCTAGAATATGGACATGGATATAGATCGTCGAGAGCCGATTGACATCCTTCCCCGCTCAACTTAGCGGCTCAACGCATCGACAGTGTAAAAGACCGTACTGTCTAGGGCGGACAACGCGACAGCCTTAGGGCGATCGCAATTTAACAAAACGTTACAATAGAAACAAGTTCACAGCGACTCGGCTCGTCAAACCCGGTTTGTAGCACCATTCATCGCCACAAATCCAACAGCAATCATCCTTTGACCTGCTCGCGAACCTCTCTGATGATGTTCTTTGCGTTTCGACGGTTCGAGTCTTGCTCTCACATAAGTTGCATTCAGGAGACCCCTCTATGAACGGCTCGTTCCGTGTCGGAAACCTTTTTGGAATCCCCTTCTATCTCAACGCATCCTGGTTCCTCGTCTTAGCCCTCGTCACCTTCAGCTATGGCGGCGGACTAGCCAGTCAATTTCCCGAACTCGGTGTTGTCATGCCCTGGATTTTAGGGTTAGTGGCTGCCCTGCTGCTGTTCTCCTCTGTCCTCGCCCATGAATTGGGCCATAGCTTCGTCGCCCAAAGTCAAGGTATCGAAGTCAAATCCATCACCCTGTTTCTCTTTGGTGGCTTAGCCAGCTTAGGGCGAGAGTCCAAAACTCCCGCAGAATCCTTCTGGGTGGCGATCGCCGGTCCGTTAGTCAGCTTGGGTCTGTTTGGCCTGTTTACGGCGATCGTGCAAACCGTGCCGCTCTCAGCCCCCCTAGCAGCGATTCTGGGACTCCTGGCCTCGATTAACCTAATTCTGGCCCTGTTTAACCTGATTCCCGGACTTCCCCTCGACGGCGGTAACATCCTCAAATCAGCCGTCTGGAAAGTCACCGGCAACCCCTATAAAGGAACCGTCTTCGCCAGCCGCGTCGGCCAAGTCATTGGTTGGTTGGCGATCGCCTCGGGTGTCATTCCCATCTTCTTCAACGCCGGCCTCAACTTCTGGAACGTCCTGATTGGCTGGTTCCTCCTGCAAAACGCCGGCACCTCCGCCCAATCCGCACAAATCCAAGAAAAACTCGATGGCTTAACCGCTGGCGATGCCGTCACCCCCGACAGTCCCGTCATTCCCGCCAATCTTTCCTTGCGAGAGTTCGCCAACAACTACGTCATCGGTCGTCGCAACTGGCGCAAATACCTCGTCACCGACGAGAACCAGCAACTCATCGGCGCCCTATCCGTCGAAGCCATGCGTCAAGTTCCTACCTCTGACTGGAATGAAGTCCAAGTCTCCGAGTTGATCGAAAGCGTCGATGTGCAAACCGTCGAATCCAACCAATCCTTACTCGAAGTGGTCACCCTCCTCGAAAGTCAAAAACTCTCCGAATTGCCCGTCATTGGTGAAAACGGAATCGTTCTGGGATTGCTGGAAAAAAGCTCTGTGATTCGCCTACTCCAGAACAAAAATGAGAGTCAAGCGAAACCCGCATAGAGCAAAACAGTTGAAAACCAAATCCAATCTGGGAGTTCATCATACATCTCCCTAAGCAAAAGGCGGGTTTAACCCGCCTTTTTTAATAGCCAAACATCGCGACTAGAAATTTGCCCCGAATTAGGCGATGTCCTGATACCTCAGGCTCCTATTCCCGTTAATCGGGATTTTGAAACAGTGTTTCCAAATAAACACGAGCGGCCCGACGGTAATTTTGAGACGCTTCCGGCGTACTGCTATCGCCATTTTGCAGCAAAAACAGTGACAACGCCGCCGCAAAGATGCGGTCTTGATCCCAATCAGGATGACTATCGAGATAACTTTTCAGGGATTCATGTAGGTCTTCAGGGATTTCTGCGAGTATGCTGACGCTAGTATTCATAACGGCCTCCGGCTTGTAGGGGATGGGGAAGGTTGGGGGGTGATCTGTTGAGGCAACCTCGACCCGTCGCATCATTGTGGTCTGATCAGGGGGTGGCTTGTCAATGTTGCGAAAGATGAAATTTTCTCTTTTCGACCCTGGGGCTTGACGAGGGAATGAGGGTTTTAGCCTTGTTTTTGTAATTTAACGTTACATTAAGTCGCCCATTCTGAGAGCACAGCCACCTCCTTCCAGAAATCCCCAACCTTGCCGAGTCATCCCCAAGGTCGGCGATCGCCTGTGGAAAACCGCCAAAAACCTGTGGAAAACCTCCCAAGAAGTTGTGGAAACCTTGTGGAATCTATGGGGAAAGATTCCCAGAATGATAAGAATTGCAACGGCTCCAAATTTGAGAAATTAGCTTAATATGGCAAAGGCAACTTAACCTCGTTGTGTTTATAGTGCGCTTTCCCTGGCAGCAATCTTCTAACCCCAACCCCCCCCCCGACGAAGACTCAGCCTCTGGACTGGGTACATTTGGCGGAGTGTTCACCCCCTCAATTCTCACCATTTTGGGGGTGATTATGTATCTTCGTTTTGGCTGGGTGGTTGCCAACGTGGGCTGGCTCGGTAGCCTAGTTATCGTGACCCTGGCGACCTCCATCACCCTGCTGACAAGCCTCTCCATCTCAGCCATTGCCACCGATCGCGTCGTGCGGACTGGAGGCGCATACTACATGATTAGTCGCTCCCTGGGCATCGAAACCGGAGGCGCTGTGGGCATCCCACTCTACTTCGCTCAGGCCTTCTCCGTTGCGCTCTACACCCTAGGGTTTGCCGAAAGTCTTAGCAATAGCTTTCCCGTACTCGCCGACTACCAAACCCCCATCGCCCTCATCACCACCCTGGTTGTCGCCGGCCTGGCCATCCAATCAGCGGACTTAGCCATCCGCGCCCAATACTTCATCATGGCGGCGATCGCCCTGTCCCTCCTTTCTCTTGCCTTTGGTAGCCCCATCGCCGAAAGTGACATTGGTATGTGGAACGTCTCCGGGCGCGTGGGCGAACCCTTCTGGGTCGTCTTTGCCGTCTTCTTCCCCGCCGTCACCGGCATCATGGCTGGGGTCAATATGTCTGGCGACCTCAAAGACCCCTCAAAATCCATCCCTAAAGGAACTCTCGCCGCCGTTGGCACAGGCTACATCATTTACATGATTTTGCCCCTGTTCCTCGCCACCCGAGCCGACTATACCGCCCTGACCGAAAACCCTCTGGTGATGCGAGATATTGCCATCTGGGGAGGGGCCATTCTGCTGGGGGTATGGGGTGCGACCCTCTCTAGTGCCTTGGGAAGTGTTCTCGGCGCACCTCGAGTTCTGCAAGCCCTCGCCCGCGATGGCATCCTGCCCCCCATGTTGCGCTGGCTCGGTCAAGGCCATGGAGACAACGACGAACCCCGTTTAGGGACCTTTCTCACCCTTGGCGTTGCCTTAGCTGCGGTCAGTATCGGCGATCTCAACCTAATTGCCCCGGTTTTGACCATGTTCTTTCTCAGTACCTATCTGGTGTTGAACGTCGCAGCGGCGATCGAGGGGTTCCTAGAAAGCCCGTCTTTTCGCCCAACCTTCAGCGTTCCTTGGTATTTCTCCGCCCTAGGGGCGATCGGCTGTCTCTGGGTCATGCTGCTCATCAACCCAGTGGCCGCCGTCGTGGCAGCAGTCTTCGTCCTTGGCATCTATATTTGGCTCGAACGACGGGAACTCCAATCGGCCTGGGGCGATGTACGCCGAGGCCTATGGGTCGAATTAGCTCGCATGGCCATTCTCAGCATGGGGATGGGGGATGACACAGATACCAAAAACTGGCGACCCCATATGTTGGTGCTATCTGGCGCCCCCATGCGTCGTTGGGCCTTAGTGGAACTGGCCACCGCTCTAACGCACAACCGAGGTATGGTGACCATTGCCAGTATTCTTCCGAGTGGGTCCCGAGATATGGGACAACAAGCGGCACTGGAGAAGAAGATTCGTGACTATCTCGAAAAACGCGGCGTTCAGGCCTTAGTGCGTCTCATCACTGCCCCAGATCCTTTTGTGGGGGCAGAACGACTGGTAGAAGCCTATGGGATTGGCCCTTTAGTCCCCAATACGATTCTCTTGGGAGATAGCGAACAAGACCATTTACGGGCCGACTATTGCCGCCTAATCACGAAACTCTATCAATCCCGTCGCAGTATCATTATTTTTCGCGAAAATCCCAAAAAGGAGTTTGGTAAACGCCGTCGGATTGATGTTTGGTGGGGGGGGTTACAAGCTAATGGCGGCTTAATGCTGTTGCTGGCCTATTTGTTACGAACCAGTAATGAGTGGCGGGGCGTTGAAATCTTCTTGAAGTTAGTGGTTCCCAATGAAATGGCAGCCCAGGCAGCCCGTTTAAACATTGAACGGACTGCCGGTTCCTTACGCATTGGTGCTAGGACTCAGGTCATTATTGCTGAGGGCCGTCCCTTTCCTGAGATTTTACAGGAATCATCGGCAACGGCTGATTTAGTCTGTTTGGGAGTGGCGAAGCCGGGTGACGATGTTGAGGCCTTCGTTGAGTATTATGACCGCCTGCAAACTATGGCGTCAGGACTTCCAACCACCTTGTTTGTTCTGGCTGCGGACGGAATCTCTTTTGAAGATGTCTTGCAACAGGATTCTCCCACCGCTCGGCGTTAACGTTTTGGCTGAGTTTCGGCTGAGGGCGACCACAAGGGTCGCCCCTACGGGGTTGGTGAGGGCGACCACAAGGGTCGCTACGGGGTTGGTGAGAGGGCGACCACAAGGGTCGCCCCTACGGGGTTGGTGAGGGTTATTCTTCGGTTAACTCGTCGTCTAACTCAGTCTCTTCAGCGGCCGGAGGCACGATCGCCACGGCGGCGATCGCATCGTCTTTATCCAAACGCTGTACGCGAATCCCAGTGGCAGAGCGGGATTGAGGCGTAATGGCGCTGGCGGCTTGGCGGATAATAATTCCTCGCATGGTCACCATCATCAGTTCATCGTCTTCGTTGACGACAATCAAGCCAACAACGCTATCGTCGTTGAGATGAGACTTAAACTTGGTCGAAATCGTCCCTTTGCCGGCCCGACGTTGTAGGCGGAACTGAGACACGGGAACCCGTTTTCCATAGCCGCCGGTGGTGACAATTAACACCCAAGGTCCTTCACCCGTTGAGGTGGCCTCATCGCTCTCATCACCATTGGCCTCACTCTCGGCCGCGTCATCTACCTCACTGTCATCGGTATCTTCTAGGGTTTCGACGACGCTACTGGGCAAGACATCCATACTAATGAGGGTGTCATCATCCCGTAAGTTCATCGACTTAACGCCGCGAGTGGCTCGACCGAGGGGCCGCAGTTGCTCGTGATCGGCTTTGAAGTGAATGGCCATACCCAAGCGAGAGCCGATAATAATACTATCTTCGGCCCGAGCCAGACGCACCCAGCGCAATTCATCGCCCTCACTGAGGGAAATGGCAATGAGGCCATTGGCGCGAATGTTGGCAAACGCCGAGAGGGCGGTTTTTTTGATGTTGCCGCCCCGAGTGAGCATGATTAGATAATTATCATCGCTAAACTCGCTGACGGGAACAACAGACGTGATTTTTTCATCCCGAGGAATGGGCAACAGTTGCACAATAGGCATTCCTCGCGAGGTTCGGGAACCGGTGGGAATTTGATAGGCTTTGACGCTATAAACGACGCCGCGATCGCTGAAAAAGAGAATCTGATCATGGTCGCAACAGGTCAGGAAATGGGCAATGCCATCATCCTCTTTCATCTTGGTTCCCGATTTGCCGCGAGTGGCCCGGTTTTGGGCTTCAAAGGTGTTGACGGGCATCCGTTTAATGTAGCCCTGTTCAGTCACCAAAATTAAAGCCTGTTCGTTGGCAATTAAATCGGTGTCATCGAGATCCCCTTCATCTCTGAGAATTTCGGTGCGGCGGGGACTGGTAAAGATTTCTTTGAGTTCTAGAAGTTCGGTTTCAATGATTTCTAAGACCCGTTCCCGCCGTGCCAAGATATCTTCTAAATCGGCAATAGTTTCTTGAAGGGCCTCATGTTCCTGTTGGATTTTATCGGCTTCTAGGGCGGTTAAACGCCGCAACTGCATCTGAAGAATGGCATCGGCTTGATAGTCCGAAAGGTTGTAATCTTGGATCAGTTGGGTTTTAGCTGAGGCACTGTCGGGGGACTGACGAATCAGACGAATTACGCCATCGAGATGTTCAAGGGCAATCAGTAACCCCTGCAAGAGATGGTCTCGTTCTTGGGCTTTCCGCAGTTCGTAGCGGGTACGCCGGGCGATGGTTTCAATGCGAAAGTCGAGGAAAACTTGCAGGAAGCGACGCAAGGACAGCAGTTGCGGTTCGCCATCGACGAGAGCCAACATATTGGCCCCAAAGTTGTTTTGGATGGGGGTTTGTTTGTAGAGATTGTTGAGAACCACCCGAGGATAGGCATCCCGTTTGAGTTCAATGACAATCCGCATTCCGTCGCGATCGCTCTCGTCGCGAATGTCGGAGATGCCTTCGAGTTTTTTGTCGTTTACCAAGTCGGCGATTTTCTCGATTAAGGCCGCCTTGTTGGTTTGGTAAGGCAGTTCGGTGACAATGACGGCTTCGCGATCAGGGGCGCCATGCCGTTCTAAGGTTTCGATGTTGGCCACACCCCGCATGGTGATGGAACCGCGCCCGCTGGTGTAGGCATCACGAATACTACTGGTGCCTAGGATCTGCCCGCCGGTGGGAAAATCTGGCCCTGGAATGTACTCCATCAAGTCCAGATCGCTTAATTCGGGGTTATGAATTAGGGCTACCAAGCCATCGATAAGTTCCCCGACGTTATGGGGGGGAATGTTGGTGGCCATGCCGACGGCAATCCCGGAGGAACCATTGACGAGGAGTTGAGGAACTCGGGCGGGGAGTACGATGGGTTCTTGTTGGGAACCATCGAAGTTGTCGGCAAAGTCAACGGTGTCGGAGTCGATGTCTTGTAGCAGGGATAGGCTACTGAACCGTTGCAGGCGGCTTTCGGTGTACCGCATGGCCGCCGGGGGATCGTTATCGACGGAGCCGAAGTTACCATGGCCTTCGATTAGGGGCGATCGCATCGAAAACGGTTGCGCCATGCGCACTAGGGCATCATAGACGGCGGTGTCTCCGTGGGGATGGTATTTCCCGAGGACTTCCCCGACAACACGGGCGCATTTACGAAAGGGGCGATCGTGGTAGAGGCCCAATTCGTGCATGGCATAGAGAATACGTCGGTGGACGGGTTTGAGTCCATCTCGGGCATCGGGTAAGGCTCGACCCACGATGACGCTCATGGCGTATTCGAGGTAAGATCGAGACATTTCGTTCCCTAAATCTGTTGGAACGATCCGTTCTTCGGCAATGGTCATACAGTAAAAATCTCCCTTAAAACCGCAGTTGGGCCAGGTTGTGTTGACAACAACCAGCGACGTGCGGGTTACGTTTTTAACGGCAATGACGCAGGCAATTTGCGCCGATTCTGCCCCTTATTTTAACATAAGGCGATCGTCTCTGGATCGTTTGCTATCTGAGGCAAAGCGCATCGGTTCTCATTAGAATTCTGCTTCTAAAGAGTTGAGGCTTTAGGGGATTGAAATAGCGCTGGGTTTTAAGGTTGAAAATTTACGGCCTTGGTGAGCAACTAGAATGATAAAATGACGGTAAGATAACCGTCGTTAATCGAGGTCATAAAATGGGGGGCGATCGCCCTCAGGTCAGCCGTGTTCTATCCTGATCCGAGGGACCCGAACAAGCGGCAGATAATATGAGATATTAAATGAGATATTGGTATGCCATATGTTTTCTATTCTCTACGCTGAGGCCTTCCTCGATCATCGAACTGGTGCCTATCATCCCGAACGGCCCGATCGCTTGCGGGCCATTGTCAAAGATCTAAAATCACAACCTTGGGCCGATCAACTCAAGTGGCAATTGCCGAGCGATCGCCCGGAACTCCTCAACATCATTACGAAAGTTCATCCCCGTGACTATGTCGAGTCCGTCAAGCGTATTGCCAGTCGTGGTGGTGGACGCATTGACATGGACACGTCTATCTCGCCAAGTTCCTATGATGTGGCACTTTTAGCCGTGAGTGCTTGGTTGGATGCTGTTGATTTAGTGGTTCATCAGGGACAACCGAGTTTTGTCTTGGCTCGTCCCCCAGGCCATCACGCCGAACGCGATCGCGGTATGGGATTTTGTATTTTCTCCAACGCGGCGATCGCGGCCCGTTACGCCCTCAAGCAATTTACAATTGACCGAGTAGCCGTCCTAGATTGGGATGTACATCATGGCAACGGAACCCAATCCATCCTAGAAACCCATCCCCAACTAGCCTATTGTTCTCTCCATGAATTCCCCAACTATCCCGGAACCGGCTCAGCCAATGAAACCGGCTATTATCAAAATGTCTTAAATATCCCCCTGCCCCCCAACACAACCTCAGATCAGTACCGGCAGGTTTTTCAGGATAACGTTATTCCCTTTCTGAGTGACTTTCGTCCTGATCTCCTAATTATTAGTGCCGGCTATGATGGCACAAAAGCCGATACAATTTCACAGATGTTGTTACAACCCGATGATTATCGTCAATTAACACAATGGTGTTTAGAGATTACACCTCACATTATGTTTGGTTTAGAAGGGGGCTATGACTTAGAAAGTTTAAGCCAGTCAGTCGTCAAGACCATTGAACCCTTTATGACCGTGAATCCTTAACACATTAAGGCGGAAATGTCTCTATTAGATGAGACGTTAACCTTATCCCTGGAACTCATCAGGATTGAGGCCTAACTGTTGTAGGCGATCGCGCAAACGTCGCACTTCTTCTTCAGCCCGTTCAGCCCGTTCTCGTTCCAACTCTTCCGGTGTGAGAATCCAATGTCCTCCCTCGCGATACCAGCGTAGCCAGCGGCGGCTAATGCCCTGATAGGTTCCCTCCCAGAGTCCTAAACCTAACTGAACCTCCTCCAACCAAACCCCCAAACCTTCTATCTCCAGAGGTTGATAGGCATTCATCGTCAAGCCAAACGCTTGAAACTCATCCGTATAGCGATTGAAAACAAAATAATAGGGAATCCGTAAAATTTGCTCATACACCGTCCATTTATTGGGAGGTTGACTCATGTCTCGCAAACTGCGCCCCAAATCCTCCGCCTCCGTTCCCGGAGACAACAACTCAACCGCCACAAACGGATAAACCCCCTCCTGCCAAGTGACATAACTCAACCGCAAATCCCGTTCCTCATAGAGTTTAGGAACCCCCAACACCGCGAACCAATCCGGGCGCTTATACCATTGGGGATGGCGGACATCGTAATAGAGATTGAGATCACTGGCCGTAAACAACTCACCCTCCCCATAGGTGGGGGGACGAAAGGTTAAACGCAACAACTCCGGTTGGCGTAGATGAAACTCGTCAGGCAAACCAGGCTCCTCCGGATTCTCACTGGGCAAGTCATACATCGTCGGTAAGACATCACGAGGAGGTAACGGATGAAACTCTTGAGATACCATGCCCATACACTCCTAATCCGACTAAACAATTCCTATCAAACCCGTTGGGGCGGGCGAACCCACCCCCTCATGCCAACTTAGGGGAACACCTTAAACTACACATCCCCTAAATTCAGATAACGCGCCGCCGTCTGCACATCCTTATCCCCCCGGCCTGAACAGTTAATCACCACCGTTGCCCCATCAGGGAGTTGGGGACAAAGGGTGTCTAAATAGGCGAAAGCGTGAGCCGTTTCTAGGGCGGGAATAATGCCCTCTAAACAGGACACCAACTGAAAGGCTTGCATAGCCTCATCATCGGTGACGCTGTAATACTCGGCCCGTCCGGTATCTTTCAAATAGCTATGTTCAGGGCCAACTCCGGGATAGTCCAACCCGGCACTAATGGAGTGAGCCTCGGTAACTTGGCCATCGTCATCCTGCAACAGATAACTCATGGCCCCATGTAACACACCGACTTTGCCCTGGGTGAGAGTGGCGGCGTGTTTGGCAGAGGTAACGCCCTCCCCAGCCGCTTCAACGCCAATCATCCGCACCGAGGCATCGTTGACAAACTCATAAAACAGTCCCATAGCGTTGGACCCCCCACCGACACAGGCCAGCAATACATCCGGTAAGCCATCCCAGAGTTCTTGGCATTGGCGGCGGGTTTCTTGGCCGATGATGGCGTGGAAGTCGCGCACCATCATGGGATAAGGATGGGGGCCGGCAACGGAACCGAGGATGTAGTGAGTGGTTTCGACGTTCGTCACCCAGTCGCGAATGGCCTCGGAGGTGGCATCTTTGAGGGTTCCGGTTCCGGCACTGACGGGTTCAACCTTGGCCCCTAACAGGCGCATCCGCACCACGTTTAGGGCTTGCCGTTTCATGTCTTCGACGCCCATATAGACGATGCACTCTAAGCCAAAGCGGGCGCAGGCTGTGGCGGTAGCGACGCCATGCTGTCCGGCCCCGGTTTCGGCGATGATGCGCTGTTTGCCCATGCGTTTGGCGAGGAGGGCCTGGGCGATCGCATTATTGATTTTATGCGCCCCGGTATGGTTAAGATCTTCCCGTTTCAGGTAAATCTTGGCCCCAGTGCCGTCAGGACGGGCATAATGTTCGCTGAGTCGTTCGGCGAAGTACAGAGGTGAGGGCCGTCCGACGTAATCTTTGAGGAGGCCATTGAGTTCGGCATTGAACTCGGGGTCATTTTTGTAGCGAGCAAAAGCTGTTTCCAGTTCCGCCAACGCCGGCATCAGGGTTTCGGGGACGTACTTACCGCCGAACTGTCCGAAGCGTCCGAGGGCGTCGGGAACGGTTGCAGGGGTTGCGGAGGAGGGGGAAACGGGAGATACGCTCATATTGGCTTGATGGACGGCTTACCCTATTCATTATAGGCGGCGACGGGATGCGATTTCTACTAGGACGGTTGGAGTATAAATCCAGATTACGGCCTCTCCCGGCCCCTTGCTGAATCAGCCTGCTGCTAAATTCTCTACTCGCTTGGAGAAATTTTAAGGAGTCTTCATTGCTAATTTATTTAATGTATTCGTGCTTTCGTGAGTTGAACGAGTCACGATTATCCCTAATGAAGACCTGCCTTAGACCTAAACCACTATTTTTAGATAGGCGGCTCAGTTTACTTTTTGATTTTTGATAAAAGCTAATGTAGATTGCAAAGCCTCCGTAATCTTGTTCGATGTAACAACTTTGACGTTATGAAGACTGGTTAAATCTTCTGCTTGTTGATTTGGCAGATCAAGGACGATTAAATATAGTTGTTCTGGACTCAACTTAAATTGCTTGGCAAAAGCAGAGTATTTGGCGATAAATCGTTGATGATTCGCTACTTTGCATTCAAGCCAAAGAGGACTCCCCTGGATAACTAATAAAACATCAATCTCAATTTTTTGCTTTTTAGACTTGACGATTTTTGCATTCATGAGTGCTTCATATGTAACTCCTTTAGCATCCAAGAATTTGGTTACTGTTTGGTAAGTGTACCGCTCTAACCACTGTCCTGTCAAAAACTGATTTCCGTTACTCTGAAAGGGTGAAATATAAGCAACTTTTCTGGGTGTTTGTTTATCTTCATGATAATGATATTGAATTAGTCCAAGCTTTTTAAGTTGATTGCAAACATTATTCAAGATATTTATTCTATCTTCTGTTGCTTCACTTAAATCCAGATTAAAATCATTCTTTTCAGAAGATAAACTATAGCGAATTTCTTCCATTAAATCAGATACAAGCGGATAATTATCACCAATCATTAATGCTATTTTGTCCAGAGTTTTATCCACTGTCTTTTTGCTGTGAGATTTAATGAGTTGGGAATCTTTAGACGCAAGCCATTGTTGGATTTGATTAGCATCCTTGTGAGAGCGATAATCGTTTAGTGATAAACCTCTAGGCTGATTTATTTTCGTGGATATTGGAGGATTTTTTGATTGTGTTAAGCCTTCGATGCTTTGATGTAATCTATTCAAATTTTCTGTGATTCTGTCATTTTTTGAATTGCTTATTATTCGATGTGTTTTATCATGGTTTTTTTCGGCGATCGCAAGAAAATCTGAAAGTAAAATACCGAAAAAGCCTCCAATCATTAAACCTAGAATTGCTCCCAGTTTTGGCTGGTTTGAGAAGGCTAAATATCCGAAAAGACTACAGCTCATACTCAGGAAGGCGATCGCACTATAGGTGAGAAAACTAGATGTCATTATCGATTGCAACTAGACAGATTTCGAGTGATATCAACTCAAGGCTAAGCTTGGCACTCTATTTTTAGTATAGCAAGGAACATTAGGATTATGAACAACAACATTTAGGACTTGTGCTTCTCTATATGCTACAGATTTTACCTATAGAGTAAAATATAAATTCCACAATGTTGCTCTGTAGCTTAGTTAGCACAGAAACCCAATGCACTGGCTTTAGCTTGTTGCTCTGATTAAAGAGACGCTATATTTATGATTGTGCTTAATTGCGATGAAATTTGAGCAGGACTTAAGATTTTTATATCATAGTTTTTTGCCAACTGTTCAGCATATTGCTTATCATAGTCAGCAGTTATAAAGTAAACTTGATTCTGCTCCAGCCCAAAGATTTTAGAAAATTTAGCGTATTTGGATATGTGGGTTTCTCTTGTGGTCGCCTTACAGTCAAAAAGAAAAGGAGTTTCTTTGATAAAGAATGCAAAACTAATTTTAATCAATTTATCGTCAGCCATTTTAATTTCAGGATTGATTACAACGTCATAGTCAACCTTCCTTCTTTGTAAAAAATTATTCAACATTTGATACGTAAACCGCTCCGGCCATCTGAATGTTATAAACTGGGTTTTCTCATTTTTGAGAGGTACAATTTCAATGACTTCTGAGTCTTCATTTCGATAAGATTTATGGTTGATAAAACCAGTTTTTTTCATTTTTTTTACAAATTTATGTAGAATAGATATCTCATGACTACTTGCTGTTAAAACCTCAACTTTAAACTCTTGATAAGTTGTCAAAATACTCTGGCACATCTTTTGCATAATTTCACCTAAAATTTTGTAATTTTGTCCGATAAAGAAAGCAGTTTTGTCTAAACTTGAATTGACCTCTTTTTCCATACAATAACCAACAAGTTCCGTACCATAAAACTGCAACCATTGCTGAAATTTTACAGCATTTTCAGGTTCGTCTAAATCTATTTCCGACAAGGGTTTTGAATCTTCGATGACACGTTGGGATGATTTAGAGTCTTCCTGCAACTTACTTTCAGTGGGTTTAGCAGTTTCATCTCTTTTAGTATCCCAGGATTTAAGTGACTGATATAAGTCATCTAATTGTGCTAAAACTTGCTTCTGCTGTTCATTTTGTTGACTTGTCTTTTTGAGTTCATCGACATAGGTATTTAGAGTATCCTGTAGGTTCAGTGATTCGAGTTGATTGATCGCCTGCTCAATTCTAGTTAACTGCTCATTTCGTTTAGCCAAATGACTATTGAGAAGCTGATGAGAGTTTTGGAGTGTTAAGGTAATTCGGGCCAGCAAGGCGCTGAAAATTGCACCAATAATAAACCCCAAAATTGCACCAATGCTGGGATAACTAACAAGGCTTATATACCCCAGAATAGTGAAGCTTAAACTGAGGACGGCGATCGCAAAATAAAGGAATATACGAGACTCAATCATACTTAGCCAGTTTTTTTGTTTATGGCAAACCGACCCTATCACTAGGGGATTCATGTTAGCCATTATACTAAATTTTGATATCAAAAGCAACGGGTAGTGTTTTATACATAATGATGAAGAAGTAAAAACTAACTCTGGTCTAGTTTCCATGCTTGCCTGCCCAACTTTTACATCTACAGGTATTGACGATATAAATATGCGCGATCTACAATGTAGAGCATGGATGTACATTTCCTGCTCAATGGCGTTACCTTCGTTCGGAGTGAATTTGGAGTAAAAATGAAGGTTGATACATTGAAACAACGGTTGAATCGAGAGCGGCCCATGACAACGATTACGATGCGGATGCCAGAAGATGTGATTGCTGATCTCAAGCATCTCGCGCCATTATTGGGATTTTCTGGGTATCAGCCCTTGGCACGGGCCTATATTGGTCAAGGGCTGCGTGCTGATCTTGAACGATTAGAGGCAGATACTGTCTCTGCGTTGATTGCCAGTTTGAAGCGTCATGGAGTGAGTGATGACGTGCTTCAGAAGGCGCTAGGTGAAGCGACTCAGCGTTAGCTTAAAGCCCAAAGTTCGCCCAACACAGAGTTGGTACGGATGGAATAGAGGGTATTGGTGAGGGTTCAAGGTGATTTGCCACCACACAACCTCACCGTTAGAACTCATCAAGGCGTTAGGAATTGAAATGGATGTGAACTCCGAGTTTGGCAAGTTCATTGACGATATCTTCGACGGTTTCAGGCACATCCTGTTGGGGGCGGGATGGGCCGCGCAAAAACTCTTTGATGGTTATCTTTTTGTCGCGAAAATCTTTGATAAAATCTCGTAAATCTTCCAAGGATTCGAGTTCCTCTTCAAATTCTTCCAAGGACTCTTCAACTAAATCTGTTCCCTCCCGTTGAGCTTTGCGATATTCTTTGACCATCATCCCTTGCGGCGTATTCCGGGCTTGGCGAACTTGGCTTTTTAGTTGTTCATATTGCCGTTCGAGAATTTTGAGATCCTGTTCGAGTTGCTTACATTGGCGATCGCGATCGTTCTCTGACGTTTCGATATCTGCTTCAGCGTCGCTTTGTCTCTCGATTTCCAACAAGCGGGCAAAATCGCCACTTTTGTAAGCGATATTCACCTCTTTCATGATTTCGGTATAATGCTGATGTTTCTCGGGATCAGTAATTTTATCCGGGTGAAAGCGATCAGCCAATTTCAGAAACAGTTTTCTCATATCCCGTGACGGACGAGGGGTGTGAGGGGTTTCAAAGGGAGAATGACCGCCCCAGTCTGAATCGCCCTCGTCGTCGAAAAATCCCTCATCCTCGCCATTGGGATGCGATCGCTCGGCTTCAGCTTCTTCCTCACGAGCAAAGTCCTCATCGTCTTCATCAAATTTGGGACTGATGCGACCTGTAAATTGCAGAATTTCGTAAACTTCGCGAACTTCGAGTTTTGTCTTTTTGCCAAGCTTGCGTTTCGTGAAAATATCCTGAAATAACTCGTGAATTTCACTGTCGAGCTTTTGGGCTTGCTCGTAAATCGGTTGACCATGAGAAAACATCGATCGCGCAATCTCTTGAATCTGGTTGGTCAAGTTTGACAGTTCCGTTTGCTTGCGCTTAATTAAGGTCAATACCTTTTTTTGCCGTTCTTGCAGGAACTCGAAGCGAGCGTCTGGAGACTTAGACGCTAGGGCAGCTTCTGAAACCTGATGATTGCCTTTTTGTTGTTTCTTTTTTTTAGCCATTTGTTTGATTCTCTCCGGTCGTTTCTTACTATACTGCCAAATTCTTCACCTCAGGACAGAGATAATAACCCCAACACCAAGGGCAACGTTCCAAATGCCAGTACCGACGACATCGCCACCACTCTCGCGGTGCGGACAGTATCCCCGCCAAACTCCTTCACCATCAAGAAAGAACTCACCGCAGCGGGCATCGAACATTGCAACACCAACACCTGCAAATCTAATCCCTGTAAACCCAGCAAACGCCCCACAGTATAAGCGACAGCCCCGCCCCCAAGCAGTCTCAAGCCACTGGCAAAGAGGTCATAACGAGTGAGTTTCAGGGAACTTTGAGAAATCTCAATCCCTAACACCACCAAAGCCACGGGGATGGTTCCCTCGGCCAAGACTTGCAGAACGCGATCGAGTTGAAACGGTAGTTCAAAGGGCAGCAGTCGCAGGGCCAGTCCCACGAGCATAGCCCAAATTAGGGGCAGTTTCAGGGTAAATTTGAGGGCATTGGTGAACCCACCTCCTTTGAGGATAGCGGGACCGGTGGAAAAGACCAAGAGGCTGGAGATAATCAGCACGATCGCCGCTCGATTCAGTCCTTCCTCACCAAAAGCAAACAAACTCACCGATAAGCCCATGTTGCCGGTGTTGGGAAAAGCACTGGTGGCGATCGCACTTTTGCGGACAGGGGTAGAGAACTGCAAAAGACCACTCAGCCCCCAGGCAATGGCTCCCATAAGCGCGTACGTCACAGAAAATGCCAAAAATAACCCTTTGGCGTTTTCCAAGGTAATGGGGCTGCGATAGAGGGACTCAGCCACCAGAGCGGGGGTGAAAATATAGAGGGTAATCCGCGAGAGACTGGCCCGGTCGAGGATAAAGGTTTTCCCGGCCCAGAAGCCAATTAGGACAATCGTGAGAACGGGAAGAATGGCTGAGAGGATGGCAGTCATTACAAGGGTTTGTCAAGGGAGAACGGCGAGTTTGGCACACTAAGGATAAGCTTGTCACTCATGATGGAGGAATTTTGACCATGGCGATCGCCACCGCACCCACATCAACTGAACAAACCTGCACCGCCGAGGACTATCTCCAACAGGAAGTACAACAGGAGACTCGCAACGAATATCGCAATGGAGAGATTGTGCCAATGAGTGGTGGAACCCCGGCCCATAATGAAATTGTCAGTGTCCTCAATGCTTTGTTGCGTTGGGGTTTACGGGGTCAACCCTATAGTATTTTTGTGACTGACCAACGCCTCTGGATTCCCCAACGCAACACCTACACCTATCCCGATGTGATGGTGACGGGGAAACCTTGCCAATTGCAGGCGGGACGCAACGATACGGTCATTAACCCCATTGTGCTGGCGGAGGTTCTCTCTCCCTCAACTCAGAACTACGATCGCGGTGAAAAGTTTGTCGCCTATCGTAGCCTCGACACAGTCGAGGACTATCTCCTGATTCACCAAGACCGTCCCCTGGTTGAACATTACGCTAAGCAAAAGCCCCAACAATGGTTGTTGACGGACTATGAGGGCTTGGACGCCACCTTAGCCCTGGAGTCTCTGTCCCTAACCTTGAGTTTGAGGGATTTGTATGAGGCGGTGGATTTCCCGACTCCCGTTGAGACGAAGACTCCCCCCAATCAGGACAATCCCCAGGGGGAGTCTTCGGAAACTTGAAAAATTTCTTGAAACAACTACCCGGTCTCATGTTATACTGGGACGCAGACCCGGACTCATGCAATTACAACGCCCAAACCTTGTCAGGACCGGAAGGTAGCAGCAATACGGGATGCTTGTAATCGGCGTGAACTCCGGGTCGCCTCATTTGACCCTCAATCGTTACCCCATCGCCCCGATTCTCGGTTCGCGTTTTTTTACCTCGCAATGTTGATTTAAAAAACAACATTGCGACTCCAAGCCGCCGATCGCCAAGGGATAGAGTTCGGTTTCCCTGATCTGCCCCTTGGGAGGTGAGGGGTCGAACCCCCCACCCAGTCTTCTATTCAGCCAATTCGCGATCGCCCAAAACCTAAAAAATCCTCCTTGAACGAGTCAGAGAGTCATCAGAAAACCGGGCTGAAGTTGTACGGTAGAACACAGTTTTTAGAAAAGTTCCCGGATGTCAAAAATGTACAGATTTGCTGCCGATTTTAGTGAAGAAACATTACAACTTCGCCCAAACCTCCCAAAAACCGGCTGAAAGTGATGAGGGTTAGCACCATGGTTTGACGCAAATCACTAAACCTAAATTAAAAGCTCCCTATACTAACGTTAGTGCCTCAGTTCGTGGCGATTTCAAGAATATCAGCGCCGTCAGCGTCAAAACCTGACCGGCGATCGACTGATTCAGAAGGGGGTTTAGCGAACGAGGACAAACCGGCGATCGCCGGCGATCACGATCACAAAACGAGGGACGTTCTCCGAATCATCGGACTCCCTTAACCCCCAGTTAACTCAAAGGGATTGAGACGAGCGACCATGTCTAAAACAACTTCTTACCAACCCGCCAAATCTGACCATCGTCCTAATAAAATCGGAGCCACTGAACCCATGACAGCCCAGACAGATGCCTCAAGCATGAGTGATTCTAGTCTCGAAGAGAGTGAATTAGACGCCACATCGGGCATGGAAGTGGAATACGCCGAAGCCGATGAGTCCATTCGCGGACACCGAACCACCACCGATCTGGTGCGGTTGTATCTTCAAGAGATCGGTAAAGTGAACCTGTTGGGACGAGATGAAGAAGTCTCCGTGGCTCAAAAAGTACAACGCCATGTCAGCTTACTGGGGGTTCGAGAAACCGCTGCTGAAGCCGGCGATACCACGATGCAGCAGTATGTCCATCTCATGAAGACCCGCGATCGCCTCAGTTCCCAACTCGGCCATCGTCCCTCCCTCGAACGCTGGGCCAGCGAAGCTGAGATTCAGGTCTGCGACCTCAAACCCACCCTCAGTCAAGGGAAACGCCACTGGGCTAAACTCGCCAACATTTCCGTAGAAGACCTCGAAACCATCCAAACCGAGGGAGTTTATGCCAAAGCGCATATGATCAAAGCCAACCTACGGCTCGTCGTCTCCGTCGCCAAGAAATACCAAAAACGAGGTCTCGAACTCTTAGATCTAATTCAAGAAGGAACCATCGGCTTAGAGCGAGCCGTCGAAAAATTCGACCCCACCCGAGGCTACCGATTTAGCACCTACGCCTATTGGTGGATTCGCCAAGGAATTACCCGAGCCATCGCCACCCAGAGCCGAACCATCCGCCTCCCCGTTCACATCACCGAAAAACTCAACAAAATCAAAAAAGCCCAACGTCAGTTCTCCCAAGACAACGGTCGTACCCCCACCATCAACGACATCGCCGAAGAACTCGACATGACCGCCGAACAAATCCGGGAAGTCATGTTACGGGTTCCCCGCTCCATCTCCCTTGATGCCAAAGTGGGTAAAGAAAAAGACACCGAACTCGGAGATCTCCTCGAAACGGATGACGCTTCCCCCGAAGAGTTGTTAGTGCGTGAATCCCTACAGCGGGAATTACAACAACTCCTCGCCGACCTCAGCAGTCGGGAACGGGACGTCATCCGTTTACGCTATGGACTCGGCGGAGAAAGCCCCTACTCCTTAGCCGAAATCGGTCGCGCACTCGATCTCTCCCGCGAACGTGTGCGTCAGATTGAAGCCAAGGCCTTGCAAAAACTGCGTCAACCCAAACGACGCAACCGAGTTCGCGATTTCTTGGAAGCTTTAGGTTAGAACCTCTGGGTGTGAACCGGAGTTGGGAGTAGCGTCTCGAGTTTGCCCAAAAACGCATCCGCTTGATCGAACCAAAACTCCGCATTCCAATAGACAAAACAACTGGTTTCGCAAACTAGAAGCAGTTGGCGAGCCTCATCCCAGCGGGGATCTCCCGGTTCACCCAGCTCAGCCACCTGACGACTGATCTGCTCAATCTTGAGGGCGATCGCTTGACGGCGATCGCCCTCGTTCCAACTATTATGGCCACCAATCCAAGAGCCGCCCGTTGTATTTAGAGACACCGTTGTTGGTGTTTGTCCGTCGAGGTGGCGATCGAGATATTGACTCACCGTCAGCATCTCCACATCCGCCAACTGGGGCATCATCTCCACCAACGGTACAAAGGTATTCTTAAAATACTCAAACATCATCACATTGCCATTTTCCCCATCCGAAGTTGGCACAATCAACGGTGGTCCAGAAAGCTGTTCGCGCTCAAACACCTCTAAGCGATAGCGGATATCATTCAAACAACCATCCGCATTATGGCCACTTTGCTGACGAATCCCCATATCCGTGTCTCGAACCACACAGAGGATGGTTTCCGTCTCTCCGTCCCCCTGCACCTGTAACTCATGGACTTGATTTTCCAATTGAGGCGTCGTCCAACCCTCAGTCCGAGACAAGGCTGACGCTGGCAGAATTAGCCACTCATAGCCACAGCGTTTGAGAAGTCGGATCAGGGCGATCGCCCGTTTCGGCTCTCCCATCATCCCCATTTCCGGCAACCAAAACCCCTTCACTCGCTCCAGGGCCGCCGTTCCAAACAAATCCCCAAAAACCCGTTTCCAGACCATAATCTGGGCTTCCCAGTCCCGTTCCGGCGTCGTCGGGAAATAGCAATGACTATACGCCGTCCCCGCAAACTCGATCGCCTCAGGATACTCATTGAGAACCTCTCGCCACAGAGCAATCACATCTCCGAGGGGTTCTCCATCCACATGGCGATTGGCAAACGTTCCATCCTCAGAGAGTTTCGCCAACTCCTCGATCAGAACCCCCGAATAGTCCACCATCATACGCGGCTGAAGTCCCCGTCGAGACAAGTCCAGAGCATACTTAGCCGGGTTCTTATAGGCCTGAGCAAACCACTGAGCATTCCAGCCTTCTTCTGAGTTGGGATCACCGTTGAGCATTTTCTCAAGATTCCCCAGCGGCTGATGATTCCACCAGATCGGGGGTTGGTGCATATGGAGCCAGGGGACAAAAATTGCGTTCATAGGGTTAAAGAAGGGAATAGGGAACAGGCAAAAAGCAAAAGGCGTAGGGGCGTACCTTTATGGTCGCCCTCTTTATGGTCGCCCTCTTTATGGTCGCCCTCTGACCACGACTAACGATTAACTGCCTCCTAACAGTCGTTGGCGGACACTTTCAGCGATTTGGTTGCCGAGATAGTCAGGAATAGCGCATTCATTGGGGCCGAGGAGATAGAGAATCAACCGAGTTCGTCCTCGCCAGACGAGGAGGTTGGCGTTGACGACCAGTAAATCCTCCTGCCAGATGGCATACATTACCTTATAGAATAACCCCGGTTGGTTATCCGCTTCGATGAGCAAGGCCGGAAGATGGAAAACCGGGTCCACATAGAACTCCGTTTCCACATCTTCTAAGCCCGCATCGAGGTTAAACTCCACCGCCAACATCTCTTCAACTTCAAAATGTCCCGCCAGGGCTTCTCGAACCGCGCGGGCCACATTGTCCGCCGTTTTTTCCGTCAACGCTTGCCCCCCTCGCGAGACAATTAGCTTGACAAATACCAACATCGGGGGGGCGATTTGGCCGTAGAGACTGAGACTGTGAATCGTCAGGCCGTAGGCGGCCAGAACCCCAAAAATATCACTGAGTAGAAATGACTGATTGCGGTAAGCAAAATGCAGGGCGCTTTTTGAGCCTTCCTGACGTAACTCAATAACCGCCTGTCGAGTTTTGTAGAGGTGATAGGCCAATTTCAGATTTTGCAGTTGGATCTCGCTGCTGACAAACTGCTCATAAAATTGGGGAAACGCCCGGTTGAAGCGCTTCAACAATTCTAGAGTGGATGGTTTCAAGCCCGCTGTCATAATTGGGATATCAGGATTCTTGTTTGCCCACCGTCATGTCAACGCATGTCAACTGATGCCAATGCATCTCACGTCAAGCTTGGGCTGAACCGACCTGTCTTCTCATTCTGCTCGAAAACCCCTACTTTACGACACTTTCTCAGGAAATGGTACTCAAACGCAGGGCATCAGCGGGACAGTCGCCCCATTGCCCCCCGTGCATCCAACCGAGAAGTCTGCGGGACTGCCTCTGGCAGCGAAGGGAACAGGCGGCGAGCTAGTGGAAACATTGCTGAGAAACCCCAGCATCCCGCTAGAACATTGCCTTAGAAGACATGGCAAAGTGGCACCCGAGCGATCGCACTGCACCCAGCTTGCAGCCTCGTCTAAAAATACTCTAAAAAAAACACAAAAAGAGTCAGCTTTGGTGCATGAAATGGATGATCAACATGATAAAAATCAAAGCGCTGCGCCAAACCAGACTATGAATCAAAGCGAAGATAAGTCGATTTCGTCTTGGTTTTCCCGTTTGCCACATTTCTCTTAATTCACCAACTAATTCACTCATTTTAAAGTCCTTCTTTCATTTGAATTATTCTCAACTCTACTATCGGCTAATTATGCCCAGAACTTTATACATTTGTTCACTAAACATAATAGCACTTATCGCTGAGAGTTATACCCCTCTGTAACGGAACCGAATGGTAATCTAGGCCAATTTCAAATTTGGTACTGTCACTATGAGTATTTTGAATTTTGACTGTATAAAAGTTTACTGGTAAGTATCGATGGAAATTATTATTTTTATTCAATACATCATTTGCATGAATTCTACTTCTAATGGTTAAAAAAATTATTTATAATTATTCATCTTATTGCGGAGGAAATATCATGAAGAAAGCTTTATTGTTCACTCTAGCTCTGTCTGTTGCACTACCTGTTTTTTCACAAACAAGGCAATTAAGTCCACAAGATGCTGGACTTACTGTTCTTGTACCAGACACAGTCGCCTTCAGAAAAGATGTTGATAATCTGAGTAATTGGGAACCAGAAACCAGTATAAC
>CAZXWM010000011.1:0-25227 GCA_964644215.1 uncultured Phormidium sp. | reverse complement strand
AGGCAAGAGGCAAGAGGCGTAGGGGCGTACCTTTATGGTCGCCCTCTTCTGGCAAGGGGCAAGGGGCAAGGGGGAGAACCACAGAGTTACAGAGGACACGGAGAACGGGAGGAGAAAGACGAGGCCATGGGTAATGGGCAATTCCTTGGGGTTGCTGTTTAGGGGTGATGGATGTCGCCGAGGGGGACCGGTTGGCTGGCGCCGGTGACGCTGGGGAGGTTGCCGGGATAGCCTTGGATGCGCCAGTAGGCGAGGATGGCGAAGGCGATCGCCTCTTTGAAGTCGGCGTTAATTCCCCAGTCGTCGGTGGTGGTGAGGGAGGTTTGGGGGAGATGGGTTTGTAGGCGGGATCTTAGATAATGGTTGCGACTGCCGCCACCGCAGAGGATGGTATCTTGGGGCAGTTGGGGTAGGAAGCGTTGGTAGCTGTCGGCGATCGCGGCGGCGGTGAAGTCGGTGAGGCTGGCCAGCCAGTCGGCGTTGCTTAGGGTTTGGGCATCTTGACGACAATGCTGTAAAAATTCGGGGCCAAAGTCTTCGCGGCCGGTGGATTTGGGGGGCGGTTGTTGGAAGAAGGGATGACGTAGCCACTGTTGGACTAAGTCTGAGTTTGGGGTTCCTGAGGCGGCCCAGTGGCCGTTGTGGTCGTACTGTTGCGCCCCGTCGGTGAGTTGACTCACGGCTAGGTCGATGAGGAGGTTGGCGGGGCCGGTATCCCAGCCGAGGACGCCTTGAAAGCTGTCGCTACAGCCGGCGGGGAGATAGGTGAGGTTGCCGATTCCGCCGAGGTTCTGTACGCAGCGATCGCGATCGCGATGGGCAAACAGACAGACATCGATGGCAGGAACGAGGGGCGCTCCTTGCCCTCCGGCGGCGATGTCGGCGGCGCGAAAGTTGTTGACGGTGGGGAGTCCACTGTGCTGGGCGATGACGGCACCTCGCCCGAGTTGGAGGCTGTAGCCGAGCTGTTGGGGATTGGGGGGTGGGGCGTGGAAGACGGTTTGTCCGTGGGACCCAATGAGTTGGGCGGGGGGCTGGTTGCGTTGGATGAGTTGGGCGGCCTTGGCGAAGGCAGTGGCGATCGCATCGTCGAGTTGGGCTAGTTCGCTCAGGGCCAGGGGTTGGTTGCTGGCGGCGGCTAGGACTTGCGATCGCAGGGTTGGGGGGGCGATTTGCTCATAGGGGAAGGTTTGGGCGGCGAGAAGGGTAATTTTGAGGGGCGATCGCCCGCCGCTGAGTTCAACGAGGGCCGCATCGACGCCATCAATGGAGGTGCCACTCATTAGACCAATCACGCGAATGGGGGTCTCGGGGTCAGGTATGATCACATCTGGACGGTGCTGCGGCATGGTTCACGATTGACGATTCAGGTTCTAGCCTATCTCCCATGTTCCCCGATTTTTTACCGGCTGCGGTTCACCAACTCAGTGAAGAGACTTCGATTCGACAGGCTGAGGCGATTCAACGATTAGAGGTGCAGGTTCAACTCCAGGGAGGCGAGTTGCCAATTCCCACGACGTACACTCGTCGGGGAGAGGGAGGGACTCCTATTTTACTGTTACATGGGTTTGATAGTTCGGTGTTAGAATTTCGCCGTTTACAACCGTTGTTGGCGCAATCTCAGGAAACTTGGGCTGTGGATTTGTTGGGCTTTGGTTTCACGGAACGATTGCCCCAGAGTTCGTTTTCTCCTGAGGCGATTAAAGCTCATTTATATGGGTTTTGGCAACAGGCGATCGCCCGCCCGGTGATTTTAGCGGGGGCTTCAATGGGAGGGGCAGCTGCTCTTGATTTTGCTCTCACCTATCCTGAAGCTGTTGAACGGCTGGTTCTCCTCGACAGTGCGGGAATTGCCAAGGGTCCGGTTTTGGGGAAATACTTATTTCCCCCTTTTGATAGCCTGGCGGCGAATTTTCTGCGGCGGCCGGGGGTGCGTAATCAGATTAGTTATTCTGCCTATTTCGATAAGTCATTCAACTCAGCTGATGCTCGTTGTTGTGCGGCGTTGCATCTCGATTGTTCGGGCTGGAAACAGGCTCTGATTAAGTTTACGAAAAGTGGTGGGTTTCCTTCGTTTGCCTCGCAACTTAGCGAGTTAGACCTCCCCACTTTAATAGTTTGGGGTGAGGAGGATCGCATTTTAGGGACTAAGGATGCGGCAAGGTTTAGGACGCAGATTCGTAACAGCCAGTTCGTCTGGGTTCCGAGTTGTGGTCATGTGCCGCATCTGGAATGTCCTGAGAGAACTCGACAGGCGATCGAGGTCTTTTTGGGGGAATAGGGAATAGGGAATAGGGAATAGGGAACAGGGAATTATCTAATCTGGTCTTATTCGTTGGTTGCTAAACGCTCTTTGTCGAGGCGACGTTTGCGGGCATAGAGTTGAATAGTTGCAGCCATGAGAATGACGGCTCCGAAGACGAGCCAGGGGGCAATGGTCGTGGGAAAATTGTTTTTGAAAACTGCCAACATAACAATCACGAGCAATAATAAGGTTGGCGCTTCATTGAGGGCGCGAAGCTGTTTACTGGTCCAATTGCATTCCCCTTTGGCTAATTTCTTCATTAAAGACCCACAATAAAAGTGATAGGCAATCAGTAGCGCCACGAATCCTAACTTAATATGGAGCCAACTGGACTTCATAATCTCAGGATTCGTGCTAATGATGCCGATCGCCATTACGGCGGTCACGATCATTCCTGGGGTTGTGATAATATGGTAGAGCCGCTTTTCCATAATCTGATATTGATTTTTGAGGATGGAACGGGCGGGTTCGGGTTCGGCATCGGCTTCAACGTCATAAATAAATAGACGGACTAAATAAAAAAGTCCAGCGAACCAGACGACAATGCCAATGAGGTGAAATGCTTTGTACCACAAGTAAGCCATGAAATCAATTCGCTCTGGGGCGAACGCTTAAACCACGTTCGTTAGGATACAAAATTTCTGGGAGCTTGAGCTAGGACTTGTTAAGAAACGCTACAGAGCCGGCTGAGATAGGGGGTGTTTGGTGAGACACCTCGGGGGTGGCGATCGCAACCTAGGAATTGGAGAAAGGCGCTACCCTGAGCGAAAGATAGCCAAGGATGAGGCCAATCCCGTCTGAACACCCCGGAAACCGGGGCAACTCGACCGAAAGAACTAGGGAGAACCTGCGACTTTGCGTTCACGCACGGTTGAACCTCCCAGGAGCGAGTGGACTAGAATAGTAGCTTCAGAGCCTAACTCAGGGGGCAAGCTCGTCAATCCATTCCGGGGCAATCGCCGAGGTGATGAGTGTTTGACGAAATCGTAGGGTGCATCGCAGCGAACTGAATCCCAGACTCGCCTGCGAACTACCAGCAGATCAGGTATAGCGATGACTTCCTCACCCGTTCAACGACGCAACTTCATGAGAGACGAAGATAAACCGAAGGAACAACTGATTCATGAGTTAGCCCTCCTCCGTCAACGTCTTGAATCCTTAGAAGCTAAGCCGCAACCAGCGCAGCAGCCGCCAGATGAGTCAGGATTAGACGATGATAGCTTGCAATCTCAACTCGATGAGCGTACCGCCGCCCTCGTAGAAGCCAACGATCAGTTGGTGGCCGAAATTGTTAAGCATACGCAGGCTGAACAAGCCCTGCGTTCGGCGAAAGAACAACTTGAGGCGGTTCTCGATGCGGTTCCGGGGGTGGTGTCTTGGATTAGCGAAGATTTACGCTATTTAGGGGTCAACCGTCAACTGGCCCAGATGTTTGAGGCCGAACCGGAGAACTTTATCGGCAAAGATATTGGTTTTTTGCGGGCCAGTAGTCAGTTCTATAATTTCATGAAGTCCTTTTTTGAGAGTGACGCTGATGATGCGGCTTGCGA
The DNA here is from genome assembly GCA_964644215.1 of uncultured Phormidium sp. Lineage (GTDB taxonomy): Bacteria > Cyanobacteriota > Cyanobacteriia > Cyanobacteriales > Geitlerinemataceae > Sodalinema. Next base: position 21,372 of record CAZXWM010000011.1, on the reverse strand, counting down.
AGTCTCGACGCGGGTACATGGGGAACTGCGGGATTTCCTGATTGTGGCCCAGAAATATGATGGCGATCGCGCGGCGTTTACGGTAGGTATTGACATCAGCGAACGTCGTCAGGCTGAAAATGACCTACGAGCGGCTAAAGACCAACTCCAGGCGATTTTAGAGGCAGTTCCGGGGATGGTGTCCTGGATTAGCAGCGACTTACGCTATCTCGGTGTCAACCGCCATCTCGCCAAAACCTACAATCTGCCGCCAGATGCTTTTGTCGGCCAAGGAATTGGCTTTTTACAAACCAGTGATTTGTTTGAAGGGTTTCTCGAAAAGTTTTTTGCCAGTGACGCCACGGAACATTGCCAAGAAATCACCGCCAAAGTCTATGGGGAAACTCATAGTTATATTATTGCGGCGCAAAAGTACGATGAAGGTCGAGCGGCGTTTACAGTTGGTATTGATGTCACGGAACGCTACCGCGCCATTCAAGCCCTCAAGGAGGCGGAAGCCAAATATCGCAATTTATTTGAAAATGCCGTTGAGGGGATTTATCAAATTGCCCCTAATGGAACTTATCTCAATGCTAATCCAGCCTTAGCTCGCATTTATGGCTATGAGTCTGCCCAAAGTTTGATTAATAATCTCAGTTGTAGCGATCGCATCCTCTATGTCAACATTGACCAACGCCAAGAGTTTTTAGAAACTCTCCATAGTCAAGGTCGAGTTGTTGGCTTTGAACAACAAATTTACCGTCAAGATGGTAGTGTTGTTTGGATTTCCGAAAATGCTCGCCTGGTTTGGGATGACAACGGCGAGAATCTCCTATATTACGAAGGAACCGTTGAAGATATCACTGAACGCAAACGGGCTGAAGACGCTTTACAAAAAGCGAATGAAGACCTCGAAAGTCGGGTCGAAGAACGCACCGCCGCCCTGCGTCAATCTAATGAACGACTCATGTTAGAAATTGGCGAACGTCAGCGCATTGAAGCCGCCCTGCGTAAGTCTGAAGCGGAGTTACGGGCGTTATTTGAAGCGATGACGGATACCATCGCCGTGTTTGATGCCCAAGGCCGCTATGTTAAAATTGTCTCGACGAATTCGGAAATTCTCTATAGTCCAACGGAAGACCGAATTGGCAAGAGTGTTTACGAAGTCTTACCGCCAACTCAGGCGAGTATTTTTATTAGCCATATTCAGCGAGCGTTAAATACAGGACAAACGGTCAACTTAGAATATAACCTAGAGATTGGAGACCCTGAGGATGACCAAACTTCTGAAGTTTGGTTTGCAGCAACTGTGTCTCCGTTGCCCGATAATTGCGTCATTTGGGTTGCTCGAAATATTACCGAACGTCGTCGCGTTTTGAATGCGTTGCAAGAGGCGGAAGAAAAGTATCGTAGTATTTTTGAAAATGCCGCTGAGGGAATTTATCAAACCACGCCTAGAGGACAATATCTTAGCGCCAATCCTGCTTTAATTCAGATGTATGGTTATGACTCATTAGAGGATTTGCAAGACCATGTGCAGGATGTGGGTCGAGATTTATATGTGGATCGCGATCGCCGTCTGGAATTTGTTAGTCTCTTGGAAGAAAATGGTTCAATTTCCGAGTTTGAGTTACAGGTCTATTGTAAAGATCGTAGTATCATTTGGACTTCAGAAAATGCCCGAACGGTGAGAGATTCTCGGGGACGAATCCTGTATTATGAAGGGACGGTTCAGGAGATTACGAAGCGCAAATTAGCTGAAGAAGCTTTGCGGGCGGAACAGGAAAAATCAGAAAGTTTACTGTTGAATGTTTTACCCCGCAAAATTGCGGAACAACTGAAACAAGACCAAACCTCTATTGCTGAACGTTTCGATGAAGCCACGATTATGTTCGCTGATTTAGTGGACTTTACCACTGTCTCGGCCCAAATGTCGCCATCGAAATTGGTGGCGATGTTAAACGAAATTTTTTCAACCTTCGATCAGTTTGCGTTAGCCTATCGCTTAGAGAAAATTAAGACGATTGGGGATGCCTATATGGTGGCCGGAGGCCTACCGATGCCGATGGCGGATCATGCGGAGGCGATCGCCGAAATGGCCTTAGAAATGCAATGGGCCATTGAGGAGTTTAACCGGGAACATAATCTCTCGTTTCAACTGCGAATTGGCATCAACACCGGTCCGGTGGTAGCTGGGGTGATTGGGATTCGTAAGTTCGCCTATGATTTATGGGGAGATACAGTCAATATTGCCAGCCGCATGGAATCCCAAGGACAGGCGGGCAAAATCCAGGTGACTCAAAAAACCTATGAGATGTTAAAAAAACGCTATTCTCTTGAACCTCGGGGACTGTTAGACATCAAGGGACGAGGTGAGATGATGACCTATTGGCTGTGCGATCGCTTGGGGGAGGTTTGATTGAGATGTCGTTCTCCTGTGAACCGCCAGCGTTTAAGGATGGGGCCAGGATAGTCATGACGAGATCATGGGAATTGTTTGGGGTTGCGGTAAGGGATCACCCGTCGATTGGTATGCCATGACGAGGGATTCTAAAGCTTCGGTTCCATTGCTGAGTGCCTCTTCATAGGTATCTCCATGAGTTCGCCACTCCTGCCCTGGAAAATCAGGGAAGCCAACTAAAAAACAGTTATCTTCATCGGACCACTGAACTACAATTCGGTATTTTAAGTTATTCATCATGATTTCTCGATTGAACCTCCATTATTGCCTGATTCACAGCTTTTTCTTGATAGGGTTTAGCATCATTATTCTCTTTCCCTGAGAGGGTCAGTTTACCGTGATAGAAACGGTGAATCCAGTTGGTATGACTGCCTTTACCGGGGATTTCGACAAAACCTAGCTGTCGCAGCTTCTTTTTGAGTTCTCTAATTTTTTGAGGCATTGCCAATCAAAGAGCCAGTTGAACATAACCTAGGAAATGTTATGCTTCATGTCTATTAATACTTCCGTTCCTGAGGTTCAAAAAGACTGAGATTAACCGACATTGGGACAATATCTACCCCAGCGGCTGAATGATAGGCGAGGCTGTGATGAAGGAAGTTCTCATCATTGCGACTGGGGTAGTCTTCCCGGAAATGAGCACCGCGACTCTCTTGGCGGTTAAACGCCGAATGAAGGATGGTTTCGGCGACAATGAGTAGGTTTTCGAGTTCCATGGCTTCGATGAGTTCGGTGTTCCAGAGGCTGCCGCGATCGTCGAGGCGAACCTGTTGTACCTGTTGGGCGATCGCCGCGAGTTCATCGAGGCCCTGCTGCATGAGATCCTGACTGCGGAAGACGCCACAAAACTCACTCATCGTATCCTGAAGCCGTTGACGGACCTCATTGATGCGATAGTCCCCTTGGCGATCGCAGAGTTCCTGTAACCGCTGCTTGGCTTCGTCAATATAGGGCTGTTCGTCCAAGTTGGGTAACTTGCGAGACTGGATATCTTCGGCGATCGCCGCCCCCGTCAGCTTGCCGTAAACGACGCATTCAAGCAAAGAATTACTGCCCAAACGGTTCCCCCCATGAACCGAGACACAGGCACATTCCCCAGCCGCATAGAAGCCGCTAACGAAGCTCTCCGGACCGAGGCGAACCTGACCGCGCGTATTGGTGGGAATCCCGCCCATCGAATAATGGGCCGTCGGGCGCACGGGCATCGGTTCATTGACCGCATCCACCCCCACCAGGCGATGGGCTTCCTCCCAACAAAAGGGAACCCGACTCATGATTTTTTCCCGTCCCATATGGCGTAAATCCAAATGGACGTAAGACCCGCCCGGACTACCATCAGGCTTAATGCCGCGTCCTTGACGAATCTCCGTAGCGATGGCCCGGGAGGTAATATCGCGCGGGGCCAATTCCATCTTACTTGGGGCATAGTGTTCCATGAAGCGATCGCCGAGAGCATTACGGAGATAAGCCCCCTCACCGCGAACGGCCTCAGAAATCAAGACCCCAACCGGATAGAGGCCCGTCGGGTGAAATTGCACAAATTCCATATCTTCTAGGGGCAGGCCCGCCACAGCGGCCATACCTAAGCCATCCCCCGTCGAGGCATAATCATTGGAGGTAGTATTAAAAGCCCGGCCATAGCCCCCCGTGGCAAACATGACCGCCTTAGCGCGAACCACCTCAATGCGTCCGCTTTCGAGGTGATACATGACCAATCCCTTGGCTTGCCCCTCTTCAATAATGGGGCGCATCACATACCATTCATCGTAAATCGTCACCCCATAGCGACGCAGATTATTCACCAATTCATGGAGAATGGCATGGCCGGTTTTATCAGCGGCGTAACAGGTGCGGTTGTGGGTATGGCCGCCAAAGGCCCGCTGGGCAATGCGTCCATCCTCTAGGCGCGAAAACAAAACCCCCATATGTTCTAGGTCAATGACCACATTGGGGGCTTCCTGGGTCAGTAAGGCCACAGCATCTTGGTCGGCTAAGTAGTCTGACCCTTTTACTGTATCAAAGGCGTGGGCTTTCCAGGAGTCTTGGGAATCGACATTTTTAAGGCTGGCGGCGATTCCTCCTTGGGCCGCGACGGAGTGCGATCGAATGGGGTGGGTTTTGGCGACGACGGCAATGTTGAGTTGAGAATCCGTGCGGGCGATTTCGACGGCGGCGCGGCTTCCGGCGAGTCCACCACCGACGATGATAACGTCATGTTGCATGGGAGAAGAGGGCAAAAGTCAAGAGGCAAGGGGCAAGAGGCATAACCTACCCCTTGTCTATCTTGCCATGATCTGTCGTGAGCGGAGTATCAACGTCAAGAAAGCACAACCTCAAGAACCCACGAGGATTTAGCCTGTGGCTTGGGCGGGTTTCTCACTGGGGGGACGTTTTCCCGCAAACCTAGAGGTTTCTGCGGCTGGGTCAACGGCGTTGACTTCGATATGGTTGAGTAGGGTGGTGACAAAGGCAAAGAGAAGGAAGGGAAGCGAGAGAACGACAATCAATCCCACCGTTAATAAGGCGTATACTTGACGTTCTGTACTCCATAAGGCTAAAGCTGATGCCAGACTGAGGAAGATGACAATTAGCCAAATAATGATTTGACCGTAAATGTCCCCGAAGCTGAGGGTACATCGCAGGCGATAGTTTTCAAAGTTTTCCATGGGATTCCCGTAAATCGGACAAGCGGTCGTAATTACTCTTAGGTTAAGCGAAATCCCCAAAATTGTGAGAGTTCTTCAAGTTTTGTTAAAAATGGGGCCGTTGCCAGCCACAAAAAAGCGGCGAACCGAGGGATTCGATGCGCCGCTTTTTAAAATAACGTTACAAAACTCGCGAAAAACGGTTACAAACTTAACAGAAATTGCTAGTCTCTTGAGCGATCGCTCGACTGCTTTTCTAAGCCTTGCCACTAAGCCTTGTAGTTAACAATGCGGGCGAAGCTTTCGGGTTCCAAACTTGCGCCTCCAACCAAGGCCCCATCAATTTCCGGCTGGGCCATAATCTCATCCACATTAGCGGGTTTCACAGAACCGCCGTATTGAATCGGCACTTCAGAATGGGTGAGTTTTGAGCGAATTAAGCCAATGACGCGATTGGCTTCAGCGGCTTCACAGGTATCCCCGGTGCCGATCGCCCAAATCGGTTCATAAGCAATAATCAGCTTACTCTGGTCAACATCGACCAAACCGTTCTCCAACTGAGAAAAGATATGCGCTTCTGTTTCCCCAGCATCTCGTTGGGCCTTGGTTTCGCCAACACAGAGAATCGGGGTCATCCCAGCGGCTTGAGCGGCTTTCAGCCGTCGGTTAACGGTTTCATCAGTTTCAGCGAAATACTCTCGGCGTTCACTGTGGCCCACGACGACATAATCGACGCCCAACTCGGTCAACATCGGGGCTGAAATCTCCCCGGTGAAAGCACCGCAGTCTTCCCAATGGACATTTTGTGCGCCAAGACGCACCCGTCCCCCATGCAAGTTTTTCGAGAGGCTTCCCAGGGCAGTGTATGGCACACAGAGAATCACATCTCGTTCTTCGGGCGTGTCTTCTATGTGAGAGACAAACCCTTTCAAAAACTCCAGGGCTTCGGCCTGGGTTTTGTACATTTTCCAGTTACCAGCTAGGACAATTTTCCGCACGGGTGACAACAGTTTTCTCCACGAGACAACAAAAGCACCCTTTAGTGTAAAACGTTTGGGGGACATTTAGACCAACAGACCCAGTAAACTCTATCCAAGTCCCGGCAACGGCTGAGGTTGGTCGTTTCCGGCCTGGGGCGATCGCCCCTCGCATCTGGCCCAATCATCGCGCCCAGAGACTTTGATAGAGTTGGGGATGTCTCAACTGAGAGACTAGGCTGAGAGTTTGACCGATTAAGATGTTGAGGAGAGGAGGGAACTGGGAGTCATGAAACTCTTACAAATTGATGCCTTTAGCGATCGCCCCTACGAAGGGAATCCAGCCGCCGTTTGTCTTCTCGATCGCGCCGTCGAGGAGACTTGGATGCAGTCAGTGGCCGCCGAAATGAACCTCTCGGAGACCGCCTTTCTGCACCGACAGGGCCGAGGCTTCCGGCTACGTTGGTTCACCCCCACCACCGAAGTGGATCTCTGCGGCCACGCCACCCTGGCCGCCGCCCACGCCCTCTGGGAAACGGGCCGCGTACCATCAGGCCAAGATATCCTGTTTTATACCCGTAGCGGCGAACTGAGCGCCCACCGCCAACAGTCTTGGCTTGAATTAGACTTCCCAGCCAGTCCTGTTGTACAACGATCGCCGAAAGACCCCATCATCCCCAAACTTGAAGCGGCCCTGGGGGTCATTCCCTTGTTTGTCGGCGAAAGTGTCTTGCAGTATTTCCTCGTCGAAGTGGCGACGGCGGCCCAGGTGCAGAATCTCGACCCCGACTTGGGCCAACTAGCCCAACTTCCCGGCCAGGGAGTCATTGTCACCAGTCGTAGTCAGGGACTGATGCTAAATCGAGGTCGTCAGGGAGACTATGACTTTATCTCGCGCTTTTTTGCCCCCCGCATGGGCATCAATGAAGATCCCGTCACGGGTTCGGCCCATTGTTGTCTCGGTCCGTATTGGGGGCGCAAATTGAAGAAAATGCAGTTGTTAGCTTATCAAGCGTCCCCCCGTGGTGGGGTAGTCCGTGTGCGACGGGAGGCGGAACGGGTGGTCTTAGGAGGACAGGCGGTGACGGTGTTTGAGGGAACGCTGTTGGGCTAGAGTGAGCCGGGTTTTCCACCTCTGGAATTGGCCTGGTTAGAATTGAGTCGGACGAGGGTAATAGGGCATCAACCGGCTTCGTCTTCAAACTGTTAGTGAGTGGCCAACGATTGTGAATCCTGTAACTCCGACTTTTCTCTGGCTGAACCCAAAAGGACAGATTCTCTCGATACAGCCGGGAGGTAGCCAGACTCTCGGCGCTCCGGTTAGGGATTTGTTACAGAAACCCATCGCCTGTGTAATTCCTCAATGGACGACGAAGGTTTGGCGACGCCATTGGACTTCACTTGTTGCTGGAGAGACGATTGAGGAAATTGTTAGCACTCAGCATCTTTGGCAGGAGTCCCCCCCAGTTCGGATTCAGGTCAGCCTCCTGGTTTTGGGGAAAACTCGTTACGGTTTCGCTCAGTTACAGGAGACGGGGATAGCTGAGCCTGAGTTTTCTCAGTTTCGCCAATTGGTGGATAATGCCTCTGATACGCTCTACTCTTACCGACTTGCACCAGAAGGGTTTGAGTATCTCAGTCCGAGTATTGAACGGCTGATGGGCTATTCGCCGCAAGCCTATTATGAGGATAAAGATTTACTGTTACGTCAAATTCATCCTGATGATTTGCCCCAGTTACGCCGGTTACTGGCTGGAGAGGTGGTGGCCGAAACGCCGTTAAGTTTACGCTGGTTTCACCGCGATGGTCATCTGGTGTGGACTGAACAACAGGATACGTTGGTTTATAATGCGGCGGGGGTGGCGATCGCCATCGAAGGCATTATCAGAGATATTACGAAACGCCATGAGACGGAGTTGGCGTTACGACAACAGGCGGAACGAGAGCGATTAGTCAGTGCGATCGCCCAGCGGATTCGCCAATCGCTACATTTGCGAGAAATTTTACAGACTACGGTATCGGAGGTGCGCCATTTTCTCGATAGCGATCGGGTTCTAATTTATCGCTTTGATGCTAACCCGGCTGAGGAGGCTAATTGTAAGGGGATTGTCGTGGTTGAGTCGGTGGATAGTCTTTGGCTACCGATGCTCAATCATCAAATTCCTCTTAATGCTAAGGACTCTCCTGAACTGCAATGCTATTTGAATGGTCGCAGTCACAGTATTAATGATATTTCCCAAGAGAGTGATCTAACGTTACAAGCTCGGTTAAATGCCTTTCAAATCAAGTCTAGCTTAGTTGTTCCGATTTTATTGCAATCATCGGAGGGTCGCGATCAGGGGAGTCTCTGGGGATTGTTAGTCGCCCATCAATGTCGCCAAGAACGACATTGGCAAGCCCTGGAAGTGGAACTACTACAACAATTGGCAACTCAGGTGGCGATCGCCATTCAACAATCTCATTTGTTTGAGCAAGTTCAACAACAAGGGGAGATTTTAGAAGGGCAAATTCGTGAACGCACGCAACAGTTACAACAAGCAATTGAGTTTGACGCGATGCTGAAACGAATTACAGATAAGGTTCGAGATAGTCTCGATGAAAGTCAGATTGTACAAACGGCGGTGCGAGAAGTGGCGGTGGTTTTAGGCATCGGTTCTTGTAATGCAGCCCTGTATGATTTGGATCAAGGAACTTCGACCATTTGTTATGAATATACGAATTTTATTCCTGCATCTCAAGGACGAGTTTCGCAGATGGGAAATTTCCCGGAACTTTATACGCAATTGATGGGTGGACGCTATTTTCAATTCTGTTCCTTAATTCCCAATCCAGTGCGAGGACGAGTGGCGATGTTAGCCAGCCCTCTGTTTGATAATCAAGGGGTTTTAGGGGATTTATGGTTAGTTCATCATGCCGATTATATCTTTACTGAGTTACAAATCCGCCTAGTGCAACAGGTGGCGAATCAATGTGCGATCGCCATCCGTCAAGCCCGACTCTATCAAGCGGCGCAAACTCAAGTCGCTGAACTCGAAAAACTAAATCGCCTCAAAGATGACTTTCTGAGTGCGGTTTCTCATGAGTTACGAACGCCAATTGCCAATATGAAACTAGCGATTGAAATGCTGAAGTTATTTGTTCCCAAAGAAGGAGACACTGTAGAAACTCAACAGGTAAATCAGGCGCAAATCACTCGGATTCAACGCTATTTAGGTATCCTAAATACTGAATGTACTCGCGAGGAAGAATTAGTTGAGGATCTTCTGGATTTACAACGACTAGAAAATAATGCTTATCTCATTTCCATGTCGTTAATTAACCTGAATGAGTGGCTTCCTACCTTGACAGGTCCGTTTTATACGCGGGTAAGCGATCGCCAGCAGGGACTTCATGTAGACTGTCCTCAGCACTTACCGCCCTTTGTCTGCGATCGCCTCAACCTCGAACGTATCCTGGTTGAACTGTTAAATAACGCCTGCAAATACACCGCCACTCGGGGCGATATTCATCTACAAGTTCGTCAAACTGAGATGACGCTTGATGAAGACTCCGAAGCCCAGGAGGCGATCGAGTTTTGTATTCGCAACCAAGCCACCATCGCCCCTGAAGAACTTGCCAAAATTTTCGAGAAGTTCTATCGCATTCCCAACGCCGATCCCTGGAAACAAGGAGGAACCGGGTTAGGCTTAGCCTTGATTGAAAAACTGGTTCTACAACTCAAGGGAACCATCAGTGTTGATAGTAGCAAAGGCTGGACCAGTTTCCGGGTGACGTTTCCCAATCAACGGCAACAACTCAACCTTGATAGTGATTGATCTATGACCTTCTGTAGGGGCGTACCTATTTTACGCCCCTACCGGACAAGACAATAAGAGCGACTAACTGGCTAGATATTCACCCATATCAGCCTTACGCTTGCGTAACTTCGTCAGAGATTCCCGTTCAATTTGCCGGACTCGTTCGCGGGAGATTTTCAGGCGATCGCCAATCTTGGCCAACGTCATCGCCTTCCCATCCCATAGTCCAAACCGCAACGCCAGCACCTCTCGCTGCTGGGCGGTTAAATCGGCCATCAGGGCTTCGAGATCACTGCGTAGAGACGACTGAACCGCAAAATCTTCAGGAGAGGGGCCATCATCTTCGAGTAAGTCGGCCAACTCCGTATCCTGATTTTCCCCCACTCGTAAGTCAAGAGATAACGGCTGACGGGAGCGTTCGAGATAATCTCGCACTTGTTTCGTCGTCAGATTCATGGCCTGGGCAATTTCGCTCACCGTGGCGGCCCGCCCCAATTCTTGCGTCAGTTGACGTTGAACTTTCTTAATTTTGTTAAGTTTTTCAGTGATATGAATCGGTAGGCGGATGGTACGCCCTTTCTCGGCGATGGCGCGGGTAATGGCCTGGCGAATCCACCAATAAGCATAAGTGGAGAAGCGATAGCCTTTGGTGGGATCGAACTTCTCGACGCCACGCTGCATCCCGATTGTCCCTTCTTGGATGAGATCCAATAAGTCCACATTCCGTTTGATGTACTTCTTGGCCACCGACACCACAAGACGCAGGTTAGCTTCAACCATCTTACGTTTGGCAGACTCGCCACTCTCAATCTCCCGTTGGAGTTGTCGCTGGCTAAGTTGGGCGGCCTCGGCCCACTCTTTCTGGGTGGGTTGGCGATCGAGTTGTTGTGCAAGTTCTGCCTGAATCGTCTCGAGTGCGACCAGTTTCTGAACTCGTTTACCGTATAGGATCTCCTCTTCGTGAGTCAGGAGGGGAACTCGACCAATTTCACGGAGGTAGGTACGGACTAAGTCGGTAGAGGTCTGAGCAGTCTTCATAACGCAGGTGCTTGAGATTGGGTTACGACAAACTCGTGTTGGGTTCAGTCGTGAGGGTAACTTGGGGACAGTCCAGGGGGAGAAATGAGTAAATTTCTCGATTATGTAAACAATTGTAACGCTTTTGCGAGAGAATGACAGCCCTCAGTTGCCACCGATTTGGGGCAACTCTTGCCAGCCTAACCAGATGTAGGGGGAAAGAAGGCAAGAGCTCATGTGGCAAAGGGGCAAGAGGGAGATATCCTTAGACGACAAAAGGGCGTGCCGGTGAGGGTACGCCCTTGCGGGGGTGAGATGGAGAGGATGTGGGCTGGTTCACGCTCGAACCATCGCCGGGATATAACTGATCTGGCTGTTGAGTTCGAGTTCGAGGGCGAGTTGCGCTTCAGCCTTGGGTTCAGGTTCGGGTTCAGAGGCTTCTGTAGCGGGGAGATCTCCTAGGGGCCGGCGTTGGATGATGCCTTGTTCTAAGAAATGACTGAGGATGCGGCTGACGGTGGCACGGGAGATAGATAAGTCTGACGTGAAATCCCAAAAACAATGGTTCCCATCTAAGGCTGCGGTCAGATTCGAGAACATAGCTGAACTGAGATCTAGATCCTGATCGAGTTTAAAGGCTTGGTGAACCCAGCGGGGATTGAGTCCTAGGTTTCGCCACTGTTCTGAGAGTTCTTGGACGTCCTCATATAAATGGGTGAGGGTTCTGCTGCTTAAAGTCCAGCGGGGGACTAACTTGCTGTTGCTTGGTTGCCAGTATACCGAAGCTTTGGAGAGGTTGACGAGGGAGAAGAGAACTTCTCGGGTGCAATCGCTTAAGATGCCTTGGGCTTGTTTACAGGTGAGCCAGCCTTCGTTGACGGCATGATGCAGGTGGCTACGTTCCCAGTTGTGCTGGGAGTTTTGCGGTTGCAGGTGAGAGATGAGGTGAGGAACCCGCTTGGCGATCGCCCGTTGCCAACGGCGGTTACGATGCACGGAGAAAACGGCGGTTGCGATCTGTCCTTGAAATAGGTCGAAATGGTACTGTCTGGAGTTACGAACAAGGATCAGACGACCGGTAGCTCGTTGTTTTACGTAGTGCAAAAGTTCTGTCACTGCCGCTTGAGTTGAATAAACTTGATAGTTTGTCATGATTTGACCTGATGATGTGATGTCAATGAACTGAATCCGAAGACCCGATGGGTTTCTCGGGGCGGAACAAGGAGGATTCTCCATCTCGGAAAGGAAGTGATCAATCAGCGTCGGTAGAGGCTTTCGGGTCAGCTCATGACGCTAACTCTAAGGGCTTGTGAACGGTTGGACGCAGTTTGGGAAAGCCGTTTTCAGGATTGAAGGCTGGGACTATGGCTGAGTTTGTTGCTGAGATGATCGCTAAGACAACGGGATGGTGTTACCAAACACATACTTTCATGTAGACTGCACTGAAGTATGTTAAATACCGCACAAATTTATACAAATTTATGTTAAATTCTTGGTAAAGAATCCAAATAAATCTGTTTAGTTACATTTACGATAATAGGCGCAATTCAAGGTAATGAAAACTGTAAAATACACAGATTTTTAACTGCGTAAATCTACCGATAAAAATCTACGTATAATTACTTAATATCTGTCCACTGTCTTATGTTTCCCCGTTTCATGGCAATTTTTGATGGACAATTCGAGGACATCGGCAACCCAGAACCGCCGCTCCTCAGTGCCGAGGCGTCCCTAGACGAAGCCATTGGCACGCTCATTGAGCAAAATCTGGCGAATCTATTTGTCTTGGAGGGCGATCGCTTCCTGGGGAGCTTCTCGCAACAGGATGCTCTGGTTCTGCTGAGAAATCCCCAGTGCGATCGCAGCCAACCCCTAGGCTCACTCCTGGAACGCAACCGGGAAGAACCCTACTTGCAACAAAATTGTCCTCCCAACTGGCAATATCTGCTCAAACACCTACAACAGCGGCCAAGTGACTCCTTGCCGATTCTCGATGAGCAAGGGCATCTCATCGGTAGTCTACCGAGTAGCGAGATCATCTATCAGGGATATCCAGCTCAAATTCACTATCGTGAGCCTCTCAATACCCAAGAACAGCAGCTACTTCAGCAAAAACTGATCAGCAGTTACACCAAACTGCAAATGTTGCTATCGACGATGCCCGACATCGTCCTCGAAATCAGTATTCACGATGATGATGATCTTCAAGTGGGCTTACCCAGTCAGGATTACAGCCGCATCAATCCTGATGTGAATGAAACCATCGCCGCCTTTTTTGAACCGCCCTATGATGAGGCGTTTTTTAGGCAAATTGAACGAGCTTGGCATCACGGTTCGACGATTCGCTATGAATACCAACTCTCGCCGCTGCATCAGCCTGAACCCTCTAGCCTGAATAGTAAGTGGTTTGAGGCGCGGATTTCTCCGCTCCCTCCATCGGTGTTGACTCAGGAAATTACCATGTCGGCTCTTTGGGTGGCCCGAGATATTACGGCCCGTAAACGAGCTGAAGCCATTCTGCAAGATAATACCCGTGAGTTAGAAGCACGGGTTGAAGCCCGCACCAGGCAACTGCGTGAGATTAATGAGATGCTGCGGGCTAGTATCCGCACTCGTCAGGAGGCTCAGGAGGGATTACAACAAACGAGCGATCGCCTACGAGCGATTCTCAATGCGATTCCGGGGATTGTCTGCTGGATTGGAGATGATGAACGCTATCAAGGGGTGAACTCCAACTTTGCTAATCTCTATCGTCTCAGCCCCGACGACTTCCTCGGACAAGATCTCAACTTTCCCACGGCTGAGCCTCATCACTTCGCTGAGGTTATGCGGCAGTTTATGAGAGAGGATGTCATGACAGCGGGGCAAATTATTACCATGGACATTGAAGATTTAAGTCTTCAATATCTGCTGGTGGCGCAAAAATATGATAATGGACGGGCGGCGATCGGGGTGGGGGTTGATATCACCCAACGGCAACAGTTTGAAATTGCCCTGCTCGAACAACAACGCCTGTTTCAGCAGATTGCCGATACGTCGCCGGATATTCTCTATGTCTATCAGGCCCGGACAAGTGAGATTATTTATATTAACCGTCAAGTTGAAACCCTAATTGGCTATACTCCGACGACGATCGCCGCCTTGGCTGATCCCAGTTTGTCTGAGGGGATTGATTCTGAGGATCTCTTAGAAGTGGGAGAGGCGGGCGATCGCCTCAAACACCTCAATGCTGGCGAACTCCTCCAACGTGAATATCGCCTGCGAGGGGTTGATAGCCAATGGCATTGGATTCACAGTCGCGAGATTGTCCTCAGTCGTGATGCTCAGGGAAATCCTGAGAAGATTGTTGGCATTGTTCAAGATGTCAGCGATCGCAAACAAGCCGAAATCGCCCTGCGTCAACTCAACCAGGAATTAGAAACCAAAGTCGCGCAACGAACCATCGCCCTACAACGCAGTGAACTGCGCTTCCGTTCTCTGTTTGAACAAATGGCGGTGGGAGTCGCCCAAGTGAATTTAGATGGTCGATGGGAGTTTGTCAACCAAAAACTCTGTGAGATTTTGGGCTATAGTCCTGAGCAATTATTGCAGCGAACCTGTTTGGAGATGACCCAAATCGAGGATCGGGCTATGTCCGCACAGGGCCGCCAAGATTTGCTCAATGGACGCTGTGCAACAATTACCCTAGAGAAACGCTTTCTCCATGCCAATGGTGCGGCGATTTGGGTCAGTGTCACCAGTTCCATCGTCCGAGATCTCTCGGCCCAAGAAGCAACGGATATCCCGGAGGTGGCCCCCTACTTTGTCTTTGTGATTCAAGATATCACCGAGCGTAAACGAGCGGAGGCGGAAGTCATCAAAGCGCTGCAAAAGGAACGAGAGTTGATTGATCTCAAGTCGCGCTTTGTGTCCATGACGTCCCATGAGTTCCGTACACCTCTGGCGGTGATTAAATCTTGCGGCCAACTGCTGCAACGCTATGATTGGACGCGGGAGGAGCAACTCGAACAACTCCATGATATTCAGTCTGCTGTCAGCCATATGACGGAACTGCTCGATGATGTGCTGACTCTGGCTAAAAGTGAGTCGGGAACCCTCAACTTCAATCCTGAGCCTCTGGAGATTTGCGACTTTTGTAACAAATTATTACGGCAACTAGATGCCAGTATCGGCCGCGATCGCCTCTTATCTTGGGATATCCCAGAAACGCCTCTTATTTTAAATGCTGACGAAAAGTTACTACGGCAAATCTTCACGAACTTAGTCTCGAACGCCTTAAAGTACTCTCCCCTTGACAAACCGGTGCAGGTTACGTTGTCCGAATGCGAGGATAAGATTCTATATTGTGTGAAAGACGAAGGAATTGGCATCCCGCCGGAAGATTTACCCCGTTTGTTTGAATCATTCCACCGTGCTAAAAATGTAGGGACGATTCCCGGAACCGGGTTAGGGCTGGCGATCGTGCAACGCTGCGTTGAGTTACATCGAGGGACATTGGAGGTTCGCAGTCAGGTGGGAGAGGGGACTCAGATTACTGTACGGCTTCCTCTTTGAGGGATTTGGCGTTATCTGTGAAGTTCGTTAACATCATCGGTGAATTGTCGGTGCGCCTGACCTAAACCGTGTAAAATCGAGCTTGACAATTTTCAGCGTTGCGGGTATGGATGGTTTGGGTGTTGCTTCTTTGGGCGTTAACAGGTTCGAAAAAGTCGTCCCAAATGACAGCCCAGTTATGATTAACTACAACGAGAAAACTTGACTAAAAAATCATGAAAAAAATACTGGTTGTTGAGGACGAACGAGTTTTACAAAAAAATATTATAAAAATCCTGCGCCTAGAAGGATTTGAGGTGATGGGGGCTGATGATGGCGTATCGGGGGTGGCTTGCGCCCGTCAGGAGTCCCCGGATCTGATTGTCTGTGATGTAATGATGCCGGAAATGGACGGGTATCAGATGCTGCAAACGTTACAGGAGGATGTTAACACGGCCTTGATTCCTTTTATCTTTTTGACAGCAAAAACCGACCGTTCAGATATGCGTCAGGGCTTTGAAATGGGGGCTGATGATTATTTGGTGAAACCTTTTGATGCTGATGAGTTGTTGCGGGCGATCGAAGCAAGATTCAAGAAACAAGAGGTGATGGTGACTCGACTATCATCGTTGTCTGAGGAATTGGGGCGATTGCAAGAGTTTTTGGATGCGAAAGATGGTTTAATGACCAATCTCAATCAGGAACTACGTCGCCCTATGTCCAACATTAAAATGGCATTGACGATGTTACAAAACCAAAAGACACCGGAGGCTCAAGAGCGTTATGTTAGCATTTTAGAAGAGGAATTTTCCCGAGAAATTTCTCTGCTGAATCAAGTTGAAGAAATGCAAAAGCTCCTGACACCGGAAAATGTGACGCTATTACGACAGTTTCATCTGTTGCAAAATCGGGGTTAATTGTGGGGTATTGTCTACCGGAGGAGGGCGCGCCACTTGCGGTACGCCCCTAGGTTTTTTTTGGGCGACTGCAAAGGTACGTTCCTATTTTGTTGAACAGTTGCGATCGCCACTGATGGTCACGACGGCGATCGCTTTTAACTTCTAAGATGCGTACTCCAGGTTGTGGAAATTGGTGGAGCGCATCTTTTAACTCGGCGGCGGATTCAATGATAGCATAGTCAACGCCGTAGGCCGCCGCGAGGTTTTCAAGATTCACCTGTTGCGGTGTCACAAAAAATTCTTCAAAAGGCGGATTAAACTGAGCAATAGGTAAGAGTTCAAAAATACCACCACCTTGGTTATTAATCAGTAAAACCGTGAGATGGCCCTGTTGTTTTAACGATTTTTTTAAGGATTGGGCTAATAGCAAACCATTAGTATCATGAAGAAAGGCTAAATCTCCCGTAATTAAGAGAGTTGGTTTGCCACCATAGGCTAAACCAATAGCCGTCGAGAGGGTTCCATCAATGCCATTAGCACCGCGATTACAAAAGACTTGGGTTTGGCGATCGCTTCGTCGCCAGAACCATTCGAGATCGCGGACAGGGGTACTGTTAGCCACCATCACCTGTCGTTGATGGGGGAGACTATAGGAAAGAAGCCAGGGAAGTTGTGGCTCACGGAGATGACCCGTATCGGCCATTTCCAGGCTGAGGGCATCCTCTAGGCGTACATCAGCCTCACACCACTCTTGGCAAAAGTCCGAGGGGCCAGGGGGAACCACGGGATCAGGAATCGGCAACCGCTCAACATCGAGACGTAGGTGAACTGTACGTCCATGAAGCGGATCGAGGTTGCGATCGCCGGGATCTAAAACCCAGGTTAAGCAATTAAGCTGCTGTAACCAGTGACGTAACACCTTACTGGTGGGTAAATCTCCCAATTGAATCACCACATCGGGGCGTAATTCCTGAGAAAGTTGCCGATGACGTAACAGCAGATCGTAACCCACCACAAGCTGAGAATTGAGGGAGGCCCAATGACGGACTGGGGAGAGGGCCTCGGCGAAAACCGGAAAGCCGAGGGTTTTCGCCAGTTGGGCCACCCGTTCACTGTAGCGTTTCGGGTGTTGGGGTTGGGCTACTCCGGCGATAATCAGGCCGCGATCGCTCTTAAACCAGGCCGCAAAGGCGCGATCGAGGCTTTCCCCCGACGCACGAGGACTGGCGGGAGTCTCAGGAACCACCGCCGCAAAAAACTCCGGCCAGAGTGGTTCACCCAACATGGCGACAAACTCCTGAGTCTGAGGCTCAGGTTCCGGGGCCAGAGGATCGCGAAAAGGACAGTTCAGATGCACGACTCCCGGCACCGGAAAGCGGGTGCGTTCCCAGCCATAGATGAGGGTTTGCCGTAGATAGCACAGTTGCTTCAAACTTAGTTGAGGCAGGGCCAGCTCACTGTACCAAGCCGTATAGTTGCCATAGAGCTTTTGTTGGTCGATCGCCTGGCCCGCTTGACAGTGGCGTAATTCCGGGGGGCGATCGGCGGTGAACACCAACAGGGGAACGCGAGACTCGTGTGCTTCAATAATCGCGGGGTAGAAGTTAGCCCCAGCGGTTCCCGAGGTACAAACGAGAACAACCGCCTGATGAGTGCGTTTGGCGAATCCGAGGGCAAAAAAGGCGGCGGAGCGTTCATCGAGAATGGAGATGGCCTCAATCGCCTCATGTTGGGCAAAGGCCACCGCCAGGGGAGCCGAACGAGATCCCGGACAGATGACGGCCACTTGTAAGCCTAAACGAGCCAAGGTTTCAACAAGAACGGATGCCCAAAGCGTGTTGGTGTTGCGAGCGTCAACCGCTATAGCCATGTTTAATCAATGATGGAAGGGGATGATAGCCAGGGGAAAGACAACCCAGGCCAGTTGCACGAGTCCTTGCCAGCCAAAGGTTAAGCCGGGGCGGGTTCCGCAGAGGAGGGCATCAATGCGTTGTTCTAAGCGAGAGGGGGGAGTCGTGCAGCTAAAGGCGGCTTCAAAGGGAGTGGTTGAGCGCAGGGGAGCGCGGACGACATCGAGGAGAGATTCGGCTAAGACGAGTTCGTCTACCTGCTGAGCGGCCCAAGCATCGGCGCGAATTTCCCGCAGTAGTAGGAGATCTTGCCAAAGATCGTCGCTGTTAGGTAGCCAGGGGGTAAGACGGTAACACAGGCCCAGCCAGAAGAACCAAAAGGTGTCGCGATAGACGCGATGGCCTTGTTCATGGGCGAGGACGGCGGCCAGGCGATCGCCGTTGAGATGATCGAGGAGTCCCTGAGTAATGGTGAGTTCCGGGTTCCAGCCACCCACTTGAGCGCTAAAGAGAGCTGTATCGTCAAGAACGCGACAGGAATAGCCGAGAATTGTAGTTTTGGGATAGCGACGGAGCTGGCTCACGGTTCGCCGCAGTTGCAGGGTTTGACGGGTGAGACCACTGAGGCTGGCGATGAGAAACAGCCAGGAGAGCAGGTAACTGGCGAGTCCAGTTCCTTGCCATACCATCTGGCCTTGAGCGCCCATGCAGAGCACGGCAATGGCGGTGCTCAGTAGCAGTAAGACAGGGGCAACGAGGGCGATAATGTTGTGACGCCAACGTTGATTAAGAGAGCGTGGCGGCACGGGTTGGGGACTTTGGCCGTTGAGATTCCTCTGACGTAAGCCGAGGGCGATCGCCAAAGCCATGAGAATCATCAACAAGTGCATTAGGATTGTTCCTCCCGTTGACGTCGTACTGCTTGAATCCGCTGAGCAATGGCATCGAGGCGATCGAGACTGTCGACGTCGAGGCTATCGGCAAAAGCGGCCACCAGTTCGGGACTGCTGACGGCCAGAAAGTGTTTGAGGCGATCGTGAGATTTGAGCATTTGGGCCTGTTCCCGAGACACTCGCGGCCGCCAACGAAAGGCGCGATCGCCTTTGTCACAGTCTAACCAGCCTTTTTTGGTCAGACGGCGCATGACCGTGGTGACGGAGGCGTAGGCCAGTTCGCGATCGGGATCGGCGAGGATGCGATCGTGAACATCTTTCACCGTCACTTCTTCGAGATCATAGATAATATCGAGAATCTCGGTTTCTAGGGGGCCAAGGGAGAGATTTTGAGGACCATGCTCGGGAAGGGGAACCATAGTAACGATATGCGATGACCAAAACATTGGCTACGTGTTAACCAATGTTCCGTATTTTACCCTCTTGTTGCCTACTGAGGTGCTGACAGGGCCAAACGGCAGTTAACGGCGGTGTTTGCTGGGATTGAGACGGGGTAAGGCCTCGGAGGTCGCTCCAGGGGCCAGATAGTATTCAGGGATAGAGTCTTGGGGGCGATCGTCCTGCACTCGTTGGATTTGCCACCAGCGTAGGGCGATCGCGCCGGCCATGGTTCCCATTCCTAGCAGCAATAGGGAGCTATAACTCCCTAACCCCCCGAGAGCCACATCGACGGCTCCTATCGTCAAGATAAAGCTCGAAATGGGTTCTTTACGGTAGAAGGACTTGAGAAATCGATGCCAAACAGCATTCATTAGTATCTATCGGGTT
The DNA here is from genome assembly GCA_964644215.1 of uncultured Phormidium sp. Lineage (GTDB taxonomy): Bacteria > Cyanobacteriota > Cyanobacteriia > Cyanobacteriales > Geitlerinemataceae > Sodalinema. Next base: position 1,493 of record CAZXWM010000011.1, on the reverse strand, counting down.
AGAGTCCAGACATGACATAGACAAAGGGCGCAGGCCGCTGATGCGTCTACGCCCCTGCTTACTTTTATCCTACTCGATCGCCGAGGTTAGATCCGTTTAGATCAGTCCTAGCCAGGCTAATAAGCCTTGGCCCGAGAGGTATTCAATGGCTAAGGCGGCGATGAAGCCAATCATCGCGGCACGACCATTGAGCCGTTCGGCATATTGGTTAAATCCGAATTTCGGCTCGGTGAGATTCGGAGTGACGGAGGGTTCAGGAGATTGGCTCATAAAACTTAACATTGTTGGGGATGTCTCTATTCTATAAATTTCTGTTGAGAAGGCAAGGGGCAAGAGGGGATACAATGATGGGCATTGGTTTTCTTGTTGGATGGGTAGGGCATTTATGGACATTGGTGTTCCCAAAGAAATTAAGAACCGGGAGTTTCGGGTGGGATTGAGTCCACAAAGTGTTCGGGTGTTGGGCGATCGCGGTCATCGGGTGTTTGTAGAAACTCAGGCGGGTGTGGGATCTGGGTTTGCTGACGACGATTATCGCCAGGTGGGGGCGACGGTTGTGGAGTCGGCGGCGGTGGCTTGGGAGCAGCCGCTGGTGGTCAAGGTGAAGGAACCTCTGCCGTCGGAATATGGGTTTCTGGCTGGAAATGGGGGCAATGGGGGCGATCGCATCCTCTTTACCTATCTGCATCTGGCCGCTGAACGGCAGTTGACAGAAGCGTTGATGGCGTCGGGAATTGTAGCCATTGCTTACGAAACGGTGCAACTCCCCGATGGCCGATTGCCGCTGTTAGCCCCGATGAGTGTGATTGCGGGACGACTCTCAGTGCAATTCGGCGCTCATTTCCTCGAACGTCCCCACGGCGGGCGAGGGGTTCTCTTGGGTGGGGTTCCGGGAGTGTCTCCGGGCCAGGTGGCGATTCTCGGAGGCGGCGTTGTGGGAACGGAGGCGGCGCGAATTGCTGTGGGAATGGGGGCGCGAGTGCAAATTTTTGATATTAACCTCGATCGCCTCTCCTATCTTGAATCTATCTTCGGCTCTCGGGTTGAATTGGTGTATAGTAGCCCGCTAACTATTGAAGCGGCGGTTCCTGAGGCGGATTTGGTGGTGGGGGCGGCGTTGGTGTTGGGGCGCAAACCGCCCACTCTGGTGTCTGAGGGGTTAGTGGCTTCGATGAAACCCGGTTCGGTGATTGTGGATGTAGCGATCGATCAGGGAGGTTGTATTGAAACCATCCATGCCACATCTCACACCGATCCGACTTATCTTGTCTCCGATGTCTTGCATTATGGAGTTCCTAATATGCCCGGTTCCGTTCCCCGCACGGCAACGCAATCGCTCAATCATAGTACCCTTCCCTATGTGTTGAAGCTCGCGGAGTTGGGGGCGGGGGCCATTGAAGAGGATGCGGCGATCGCGGCGGGAGTCAATGTGCGAGATCATCAATTGGTGCATCCGGCGGGGTGTGAGGTGTTTGGGGATCTTTAGGGGACAG
>CAZXWM010000010.1:21345-25517 GCA_964644215.1 uncultured Phormidium sp. | reverse complement strand
GACGTTGTCGTTCCCGAGCCTCCTGAAACGCCTCTTCCTCCGCCACAATGGCCGAAGCAAAAAAGTTAGCCGTCTCATACCCTTCCTGATTTCCCGCCGCAAAATAAATCTCAGCCGCCCGTTCAGCATCCGCCACCGCCCGTTCCGTCTCACCCATCCGGTTATAAGCCGCCGCCCGGCCAAGATACGCCAACGGAAACTGACTATCGAGGGCGATCGCATCCGTGTAATAACTCACCGCCCCCCCATAGTTTCCCTGCTGTGCCTCATCATTAGCCCAACGCAGTAAATCATCAGGCGTCACTACCGTACCCGGAACATCATAAGCACCCCGCAGATTCGCATTAGTCATGGTTGCCCCATCCAGTCGCGCCCCCGTCAGGTAGGCCCCCCGTAAGTCTGCGCCAGTGAGATTCGCCCCCCGCAGATTTGCCCCCGTCAAATTCGCGCCCACCAGAGACGCCCCCGTCAAATTTGCCCCTGAGAAATCAGCCCCCATTAAATCACTTTGACTTAAATTGGCCCGAACCAAGTTCGTGCCTTGCAAATTCGCCCCCGCCAGACGCGCATGAACCAAGCCAGCATTGCCTAAATCACATTGGGGACAGTCTTGAGTCGAGAGGAGTTGTTGCAAGTCTTCAGGATTTTGGGCCGCCACAGGCGTTACCATGCCCAGACTCCAGAATAAGGCGATCGCCCCAGCTGCTCCCCAGCGAGTAACCCAGCGAGATGGGATGTTTAGGGCAAATTTTTCGTGGTACATAACCCTTAGATCCAAACGATGAATACAAAACGACAAATACAAAACAAGCAATAGACGGAGAACAATGGGATGTTCAACCCCTTTAGGTCTTCCAAGTTGAGGTTAGCTCAGCCGTTGATTCCCTCTTAGTGGGAGTTTAACTCAGATTTCTCAACACTGCCTCTGAGAGTTAGCCAAGGCTGAAAAAAACGAGAGATTTTTTTAAGATAAGTTTAAGCCTAACGGGGAGTAACTCTCTTGACAAATCTTTTTATTGATGAATTACAGTGAATCGCTTAATCCTAACCCCGAGCGACGGCCGGCTCGGGCCGTCCAAGAATTTGAACCGTAACACCGCCACAGAAGTCTAAACCATGAACAGCCCTTGTCCTCCAGCCATCTTTCTCTTAATGATACCTGCAAAAACCTGGCTCATGGGGATTCTCATGGGTAGTCTCTGGTTAACCATGGGTTGCACCCCAGCCGAACGTGACAGCGCCCAGGCTCAACCCTCAGGACGAGGTCGCTCCCAGGAAGACGGCGATGGCCCCGTCACCGTTGACGTCGCGATCGCCGAAGCCCAGACTCGCGGCCGAGACCTCAATTACAGCGGCACCACCCAACCCCTGCGACGGGTATCTCTACGCGCCCGCAGCGATGGACAACTCCTCAACCTCAACGCCGATATCGGCGATGCCGTCTTCCAAGGACAAGTTATCGCCGACATCGAAGATACCTTACTCCTGTCAGAACTCGCCACAGCCGAATCGGAAGTAAGCGTCCGCCAATCGGAAGTCGAAGAAGCCCGCAACGAGAGCATCGAGGCCCAATTCCGCGTCGAAGAAATCCGCGCCGAACTCGAACAAGCCCAAGTCGACTCTCGTCGCCTTAAAGACTTAGCCGCCGAGGGCGCCGTCCCCCGCCGAGATGCCGAACTGGCCCAAACACGGGTACGCACCTTAGAGCAACAACTGCGATCAGCCCAAGAACAAGTCCGCATCCGCGATCGCGCCATCACCTCCGCCCAGCAGCGCGTTGGGGCGCAAGAATCCGTCGTCGATGGGGTCCGCCAACGACTCTCCTACACCGATGTTTCCTCACCCCTCAACGCCGTCGTCCTCGATCGCCTCCTCGAACCCGGCGACATCGTACAAAGCGGGGATATCATCTTAGAACTCGGGGACTTTAGCGATGTCGAAATTAGAATCGAAATTCCCGATCGCGATCGCAGCCAAATTTCCCTCGGACAATCCGTCGATGTGCGCCTAGACGCCTTCCCCAACCAAGCCTTTCGCGGCCAAGTCTCCCGCATCTTCCCCAACGCCGATCCCGTCGCCCGACTGATTCCGGTACAAATCACCCTACGCAATCCTCAAGTCCCCGACGGACAACTCGGCGGTGGCTTACTGGCCCGAGTCAGCCTCAATAGTTCCTCACAAGAGGTTGTAACAGTCCCCGAACAAGCCTTAGAACTCTCCGCCGCCAGCAGTGACACCATTTTCATCATCGAAGGGAACGACAATCAGACCACCGTCAGCGCCCGCCCCGTCGAACTCGGGGAACGAGAAGACGACGCAGTCGAAATCCTCAACGGACTCGCCCCCGGCGAACAATTCATCGTCCGCAGCGATCGCCCCCTCCAAGACGGCCAAACCGTGCGGCGCAGCTTCCTCTCAGAAAACCGTCAATAGCGAACCCCATTTTCCCCCTGGCCCTTTGCCCCTTCCCTCTTGCCCCTTCCCTTCTTCTCCCCTCTTGCCCTCTTCTCCCCCATGTCCAACCAACCCCTTAGCCTCAGCACCCTAGCCATCCGGCGACATATTGGCACCTTAATCCTCACCGTTGCTGTCATGGTTTTGGGTTGGTTCATTGTCGCCCGGATGCCCGTGGACTTGCTGCCGAGCATCACCTATCCTCGAATTGGCTTGCGGGCCGATGCACCCGGCGTTGTCCCCGAAGTGGCCGTCAACGACATCACTCGGCCCCTCGAAGAAGCCCTCAGCGCCACCGAAGGAGTCGTACAACTGTTCTCCCGTACCCGAGAAGGTCGCATTAGCATCGATTTGTTCTTCCGCCCCGGCCAGAACGTTGATCAGGCCCTCAACGATGCCACCGCCACCTTGAACCGCGCCCGCGATCGCCTCCCAGACACCCTAGACACGCCGCGACTATTCAAATTCGATCCCTCCCAACTGCCCGTTTATGAAATGGCCCTAACCTCCCCCTCGCTGCGGGCTGTGGACTTACGGATTTTTGCTGACGAAGAACTGGCCCGAGAATTGGTGCGAGTTCCCGGCGTGGCCAATGTTGATATCTCTGGGGGAGTGCGCGAAGAAATCCGCCTCAACTTAGATCTTGAACGCTTACAAGCCCTGGGACTGAACATCTCCAACATCTCCAATGCCCTGCGCGAACGCAACCAAGACACCGCCGGGGGGTTAATCCGAGGCGGGTCCTCCGAAGCCCTAACGCGGGTGGCGGGACGCTTTAACACTGTGCAAGAAATTCGCCGCATCGCCGTCAATCGTAATAGCAGCGGGGAGAATAGCAATCGTAAACTCTACGTCGAAGATGTGGCCCAAGTCATCGACGGAACCGAAGAACAACGAGTATTTGTGACCCTCAACGGTCAGCCAGCGGTGAAAGTGAGCATTCAGAAACAACCCGAGGCCAACAGCATCGAAGTCGTCGAAGGGGTGGTGCGACGTATCCAGGAACTGCGCGACTCGGGTCTAATTCCCGAGGATATGCAGATTGAAACCACCCTCGATGAATCTCGCTTTATCCGTAGTTCCATTCAAAACGTCATTACCGCTGGACTCTCGGGTGCTGGACTGGCGGCGATCGCCGTGTTACTCTTCCTCGGCTCCTTACGTCAAACCCTAATCGTGGTTCTAGCGATTCCTCTGGCTACCCTCACCGCCATGATTCTCATGGGCCTATTCGGACTCTCGCTCAATGTCTTTAGCCTAGGAGGTCTCGCTCTCGGTGTGGGTATTGTGGTGGATAACGCCATTGTCATGCTTGAGAACATCGCCAAAGGGGTCGAAAACGCCCGCAATCCTCAACCGGGGAGTTCCAATCCAGAATCTCTCTATAGCCACTCAACCCTCAGTCCCAAACAGCAGTTTGCCCAACGAGTACGCCAACAAGCCGAAACCTCCGCCCAAGAATTAGAATCGGCCCTGCTGGCTTCGACAAGTACCAACCTCGTCGCAGTGCTTCCCTTTCTCATGTTGGGGGGCTTTATCTCGCTGCTGTTCAACGAGTTGATTTTAACCATTAGTTTTGCTGTCGCGGCGTCGATGGCGATCGCCCTGACCGTAGTTCCCTCCCTGGCCGCCCGACTATTAGCCATCCCTTGGTCATTACGGCTCGATCGCCTCCCTCCCATTTGGCTCTTTGGCCGCTTCATTAACCTCCTCACCAG
>CAZXWM010000010.1:17397-21245 GCA_964644215.1 uncultured Phormidium sp. | reverse complement strand
GAAACCGAATATGCCTTCAGTACCGCCGGCGGCTTCCTGTTTGGCACCTCCACCAGTGCCAACTCTCTACGGGCCTCTAGCACCATTGCTCTGACTCCCGGAACCAACGTCGGAGCCTATATCGGACGATTTAACCGCCAAATCAGCCAAGACATTCCCCTAGTTGATACCTCGGTGCGGATGCGTCCTGGTTTCGTGCGGGGACTGATTCTCAGCAACTCTCCCACTCGCGATGATATCGATGTCATGTTGCAAGGAACCGATCCTCAGCGTCTTGAAGAGGCGGGACGACTGGTGTTAGCGGCCCTAGAAGAACAAGCGACTCTTGCCACTTATCAACCCGATGCCGAAGATCCTCAGCCGGAGATTCAAATTCGCCCCGATTGGGAGCGAGCCTCAGAATTAGGACTCTCGGCTCAAGCCATTGGTGAAACCATCCAGACCGCCCTAGAGGGGTCTGTGGTGACGCAAATTCAACGGGACGATCGCCTGATTGATGTACGTATGCAATTGCCGACGGGAACCATTCAACGTGCCAGTCGTTTAGGGTCGATTCCCCTGTTTACCTCCAACAATGACCTAGTACGTTTAGCTGATATTAGTGAGATTAGTCCTGGAGTTGCCCCAGGGGAAATTCAACGCATTAATCAACGTCAGATTTTTCTGATTGAAGGGAGTCTCACGGAAGGGGCGAATCTGAGTGATGCTCTGGCTGAAGTGGATGCTATTTTGGCGGGGTTAGACCTACCCCAAGGAGTGACGCGAGTCCCCAGTTCGGCGGCAGAAACGAATCGGCAACTGCAACAGTCACTGCGAATTTTAGGGAGCTTGGCAACCTTTATGGTCTTTGTGGTGATGGCGGTTCAATATAATTCCTTGATTGACCCTTTGGCAATTATTTTAACAGTCCCATTAGCTCTATCTGGAGGTATTTTAGGACTTTATTTAACGGAAACAGCGGTTGGAGCCACGGCAATTGTGGGAGCGGTTTTATTGGTGGGAATTGTGGTCAACAATGCCATTCTTTTGGTGGAATTAGCAAACCAAATTCGCCTCAAAAATGAGTCAACCTATTATGAAGCAATGTTAGAAGCAGCGCCACAACGGTTACGACCGATTTTAATGACGACGGTGACAACGGTTTTGGGCTTATTCCCTCTAGCACTTGGGGTCGGTGAAGGCTCTGAGTTTTTGCAACCGTTAGGAATTGTTGTGTTTTCTGGCTTATCGTTAGCGACAGTGTTAACGCTGTTTATTGTCCCTTGTTTGTACACCCTGCTGCACCGTTCAGGACGTCCTCGCCAGCCTCGTTTACCCAGTTCAGGTTGGGACTCGTCTCAGATGGAAGAACCCCTCACCAGTGGTAAGTCTTGACGTGGCCAGCTCGTGACTCAAGTGACGACTTAACATCCAAAGGCGATCGCTCCTCGTAATCTAATGGGATAGGGTTGGGATAGGGTCAAGTTTTAGATGAGTCCTACCTCGATTACCGATAACCGCGATTTTGTTTAGTTTCTATGAGTCTCGACTATTGGTTTATGTTTCCCATCTCGATCGCCATCGCCACCATCGCCATGGCCTCAGGCGTAGAGGGCGCAACATTTTTTACGCCTTTGTTTATCATTATCTTGAAACTTCCCACCGAAGTGGCCGTGGGAACCGGCTTAATTACAGAAGTATTCGGCTTTTCAAGTGGTTTATACGCCTATTTCCGCAAAGGGTTGATTGATTACAAACTGGGTAAGAAGCTCCTCTGGGTCACAATTCCGGTGGTTCTCTTGGGGACTTGGGTGGCGACGGTGATTTCTGATGAGGTTCTCAAGGGAATCTTGGCAGTGGGCCTATTTGTCATTGCCAGTAGTTTTTGGCGATCGCCCGATGCGGAGATCCTCAAAGATCTCGATGACGACATTCAAGACCATCTCCGTTCAGAACCCCAAACCTGTCTGACGGCCAACAACGGCGAAACCTTTTGTTATACCGTCGCCAATCCCACGGAAGGACGTTTACTGGCCAGTATTGGCTCGTTATTTCTAGGCATGGTATCCACAGGACTCGGGGAAGTCAACGGCTATTTCCTCATCCAACGCTGTCGTGTTCCCAGTCAGGTTGCCGTCGCCACCAGTGTCTTCATTGTCGCCATTACAGCCCTCATCGCTTCGGTGGGCCATGTGGTTCAGTTTGCTCAAGCCGGTGGTGAAGCGTTAGACACGGTCTTAGCTTTAGTGACCTTTACGGCGCCGGGGGTGTTAATCGGTGCCCAGTTGGGGTCGCTTGTTGCCAGCCGTTTGTCTCAAGAGTTTTTAGAACGGAGTATGGGCATTTTGTTCATTTTGGTGGGATTGATTCTCTTGGCCGAAATTGTTCTTAAGAGTCTTTAAGACTGTTTCGGTAGTCCTCAAGCTGTTCTAATACACATACTTATTGGAGGTGTTGACTTGAATATCTCCTTTGACCACAAACCCTAAAGACCAACGGGGAGGATTCACCCGTTGTCCCTGCCAATAAGTCTCCCAATATAGAGTAGATGACAACGTGAATGGCAGGATTCACAATGTTTTGCCAAACAGTCGGGGGTAAATTGAAAGGCTTAACGTCTTCGGATGAGCGTTTCAATTAGGGAACGCGAGTTCAATTGTAGCTCAATCCTGAGTCAATATCCGTGTTATCACTTAAATCCTCTCCGTAGCTCGATACGGAGTGGATTTCCATGGTATTACTTAGGAGACAAAGGAAGAGAAAAAGGTTGTCCTCAAATCAGCGAGTAACCGTCATTGACAAATCACGCCACTGTCAGGAGACAGCAAATACTATGGATGCGATTGAGATACGACCAGAAACTGGAGTCGAGCCGAGAGGGGCCTTAGTCCTCCTCCACGGTTGGGGCGCTAATGCTCGTGATTTAGCCTCCTTACTGCCGATTTTGGACCTGCCCGATTATCTCTGTTTCTGTCTCGAAGCGCCACTGCTGCATCCCCTTGTTCCTGGGGGCAAGATGTGGTATGACCTCGAAACCCAAGCCTATACCGGCTTAGAGCAAAGTCGCGCTGAACTAGCCGCTTGGTTGGATGACTTCGAGGCTCACTCGGGGATTCCTCTGAGTCAAACGATTTTAGGGGGGTTCTCTCAAGGAGGAGCGATGACGTTGGATGTAGGCTTCCATTATCCCTTGGCCGGTTTGGTGGCGATGAGTGGCTATCTGCATGGAGAACCCCAGTTTCGAGAGCCAATTCCCCCGGTACTTGTGATGCACGGCCGCTTTGATCGGGTGGTTCCTCTGACGGCGGCTCAGCGAACTCGTGATACCCTGACGGCGGCGGGGGCTGTGGTGGAGTATCACGAGTTTGATATGGCTCATGAGATTTGTCCGCTCGAAGTGCTGCGGTTACAACAATTTAGCCTCAATGTATTAGCACAGTCCTCCGAGAAGATGTCCTAGGGATGATTATGGCTATTGAGAGGCCGCTGACATGGCGCTCAAGATTGCGAAAGGTTAACTCCCAGGGCGATCGCCCCTGAATGTCCTAAGATGAAACATAAGGGGTTCGTTAGAATCCATTGAAACTCGGCTAAAGCCGCGTTTCGAGTGGGTTCCCCTGATTGCATCATGTTCAAAACGCAATTGCCCCAGGGAATTGTGTTGTGCATTCTAGGAATAGGGAGGCGACCGTCATGACCACGATTACTGTGTCTCGGGACGATTTATCCGCTGTCACTGAAGATCAAGTAAAGCTCTTAGCAAATCGACTTGATGCCGATGATTATGCAAATCCGTTTGAAGGACTCGAAGACTGGCACTTACTACGGGCGATCGCCTTTGAGCGTCCTGACCTCGTCGAACCCTACAG